>CAYFSV010000046.1:0-16757 GCA_964345815.1 uncultured Proteiniphilum sp.
ATGTGTCAACAAGCGGACAGCGTTTGTTGCCCACATGATCGTTATACCAATGCCACGCCTCTTCATTAATTGGTTCGCCAACCGAGCCAATAACTTTTAGAGAGTCTAACTGAAAATGTTGGATATATTCGATATTTTCCTTTGCTAATGATCTAATGGCAGTTGGGGCAGTATAAAACTGATTTACATTGTGTTTCTTAATTACCTCCCAAAATCTACTGTGAGTTGGGTAGGAGGGGATGCCTTCAAACATTAATGTTGTGGCACCATTAAGTAGAGGTCCATAAATAATATATGAGTGCCCCGTTATCCAACCTACATCTGCTGTGCACCAATACACGTCATCATCCTGATAATTAAAGACATTTTTAAATGTGAATGCGGTATAAACCATATAACCTGCAGTGGTGTGAAGCATTCCTTTAGGTTTGCCTGTCGAGCCAGATGTATATAGAATAAATAAAGGATCTTCGGCATCCATCACTTCTGCCACGTTTGTTGATTCTGCTTTGTCAATAAGTGGTTGTAACCAATAGTCGCGACCCTCTTGCATATTTATTTCGTTATTGGTTCTATTTACAACCAAAACCTTTTCTATACTTGGTGTGTTTTTTAATGCATTGTCTGCAATTTTTTTGAGATCAATAATTTTTGTTCCTCTATATCCTCCATCCGATGTTATAAGCATTTTGCAAGTGCTATCGTTTATTCTTGCTGAAAGGGCTGTTGAAGAAAATCCAGCAAAAACAACTGAGTGAATAGCCCCTATTCTTGCACAGGCAAGTATGCTGAAAGCTAACTCTGGAATCATAGGAAGATAAATGCAAACCCTATCGCCTTTTTCTATTCCTTGCTCTCGTAGCACGTTTGCCATTTTTGACACTTCGGTATATAGTTGTGAATAGGTGTATTGTCTTGATGGTTCTTCCGGATTGTTGGGCTCGAAGATGATTGCGGGCTTGTCTCCTTTATTGGCTAGGTGTCGGTCGATGCAGTTTTTTGTGATATTTACTTTGGCATTTCTAAACCAAGTAAACTCAGCCTTTTGCATATCATACTCTAGCACTTTGTCCCATTTTTGATACCATGTGAAGTTGTTTTCTGCAATTTTTCCCCAGAATTTCTTGGGGTTTCTGATTGATTTTCGGTAAACCTTAAAATACTGTTCTAAGGACTTAATTGAATAGCTGCTCATAATTTAAAATGTTATTGTTTTAGGTTTGTGTGAGAATATATAATTAAATATATTGATTTGATGCCTGTATGTTGCTGTGATGCGCTTTTGTGTTTCAATATGTCAAATATTGCCAGCATAATATTGCAAACAGTAATTTGATGTAAATGTTTAGCTAAAACAATAAAAAAGCGGCGATTCAAATTTGAATCACCGCTTATATAGCTTAAAAATTAAATTTCTTAATCGAACATCTTCTTAAATTTGCTGAAGATACTTTTCTTTGCTGATTCAGTGGGGGCAAAGTTGTCTGATTTATCTAGTTCTTCAATTTTTTTCTTCTCTGATGCTGATAGTTTCTCGGGAACATATACATTTACATTTATCAACTCATCTCCAGTTCCAAAACCATTTATGGATGGGAGACCCTTGTTTCTTAGCCTTAATACTTTTCCAGGTTGAGTGCCGGGTTCAATTTTTACCTTTGCGACTCCCTCAATTGTTGGAACTTCAACCGAGCCTCCTAGTGCTGCTGTTGGAAAACTAATGAAAAGATTGTAGATAACATCATTGTTATCTCGGATTAGGTTTGGGTCTTCCTCCTCTTCAACCAAGATAAGTAAATCACCATTTATTCCGCCTCTTCTTGCAGCATTTCCTTTGCCTTGCATAGATAATTGCATGCCTTCTTCAACTCCTGCTGGAATGAGAATATTTATGATCTCTTCCTCATTCACAATTCCTTCACCGCTACAGTGTGTACATTTGGTTGTGATGGTTTTTCCTTCACCATTACACGTGGGACATGTAGCAGTTGTTTGCATTTGACCAAGGATTGTGTTTGAAACTCTTGTAACCATCCCAGATCCATTACATGTGTTGCAGGTGGAAAGTGCTGTTCCATTTTCTGAACCATTGCCACTACAATGAGAACAGCTAACGTTTTTTTTAACCTTGATTTTTTTCTCAACTCCGTTTAGAACATCTTTAAGGTTTAGCTTTACTTTTACTCTAAGGTCTGATCCACGATTGGCTCGTCGTCTTCCCCCTCCACCAAACCCACCAAATCCGCCGAAACTTCCAAAATGTCCTCCAAAGATATCTCCAAATTGTGAAAATATATCATCCATTGACATGCCACCACCGTAGCCACCTCCAGCAGCACCGCCCAAACCTGCATGACCAAATTGATCGTATCTTGAGCGTTTGTTTTCATCACTTAGCACCTCATATGCTTCGGCAGCCTCTTTAAACTTTTCTTCAGCTTCCGCATTATCTGGATTCTTGTCGGGATGATATTTAATAGCTTTCTTTCTGTAGGCTTTTTTGATCTCCTCTGCAGAGGCATTTTTTGATACCTCTAATATTTCATAATAATCTCTTTTCTGTGCCATCTTATTCGCCTACTATTACTTTTGGATATCTAATAATTTTGTCATGCATATAATAACCTTTTTGAATGCAATCAATCACAATTCCTTTTTGTGATTTGTCTTGGGCTGGTATTGTTGTTACAGCTTCAAATTTTTCTGCATCAAAAGGTTCTCCAATTGCTTCTATCTCTTTTATGCCATTTTGCTTGAGAAAGTCTGTGAATTTTGAATAAATTAAATCCATTCCTTCTACCACTGCTTCTTTGTCTTCTGCCGAATGAAGAGATTGAAGTGCACGCTCAAAGTCATCTGCAAAGGGCAGTATGTCTTTAATTATACGTTCGCCTCCAGTTTTTATTATGTCAGCTTTTTCTTTTATTGTTCTTTTTCTGAAGTTATCGAACTCCGCATGAAGGCGTAGATATTTGTTGTTAAGCTCTTCATACTCTTCTTCAAACTTTATTAATGGGTCAATAACTTCTGCCACATTGTCATCGCCATCACTGCCATTGTCAGATTTATCATTATATTGTTCCTCAGAGGAATCGTTGTCATTACTATTTGTTTCGTACGACTTATCAGACTTTAGCTCATCCGGATCGAAAAATTCGTTCTTCTTTTTCATCTTATAAATAAATTATTTCATTGCTTATTTAACGCAATTATCCTATTTGTTGTTTTGCTATATTATAGAGCAAATTGTGTGCCAAAAAATGGTTTTTCAATTATAAAAACAACTTGCACCATCTGTCAAATGTGCTAACTTGATGGGTGTCATGTCTCTTTAGGTTTTGTCTTATTCTCTTTATTGATTTCTCTTTCCCCAATTTGGATTTAGAATAAAATTTGTCAGCAAAGCATATAATCTGTTCCTCAAGGCTCTGAGGGCGCATGTCACGCTGTGGAATTGGCAGTTTCTTGTCTATTATGTTCTGGAGACTTAGCCCAGTACCTGTGTGTCTTTCACATACTAGTGCATGTTTTGGATAACCTTCTTCTTTTAGCAAATCGCTACCTAAATATCCATGGCATATGTAAGGCATTTCACCAAAGCAGGCAATCTTTGGTGCATTGGTCATAAAAATTCCTATATCGTGGAGCATTCCTGCTTCCTCAATAAACTTTACATCTATTGCTAGTTCGGGATGTTTTTGAGCGACTCTTAATGCTTTCTCGGTTACATCTGTGACATGAGAAATATAGATATCGTAAAGCTTAGTCCCTTTTGTATAGTATTTCTCAATAATCTCGTTAAAATTCATAGATCAAAATAGTGTTTTATGACTTGATGTTTTACAAAACTAGTGAAAAGTTTTGATTTTCGTAAATGTACAAGAAAAAAAGGGAATTGCTTAACTAGAAGCAACTCCCTTATCAAGGTGATTAATTTGTATATATTATAACGGTACGATATATTTTTTTAATGCATCGTCTTTGTAAGACATAGGCACTGAGCTTTTTATCTCTTCTGCAATTACATTTACCATCTTTTCTCGTATAAAACCTTTTTTGGTGATAAGGCTGATTTCTCTAACTGGAGTTGAATTCTTGATTTTTCGAACATTTTTCTTTTGCACTTCGGTTAGATTCTCAATAGCCATTTCAGGTATAACTGTCATACCATCATTTGAATCTATAATTTTTATAAGTGTATCTATACTTCCAGCTTCGAAATTGAATATTGTGCCAGAGTTAGGTTTTTTCTTCATATTGCATAGGTGAAGAATTTGGGTTCTGAAACAGTGAACCTCATCTAAAAGCCATAATTTGCTACTACTTATATCTTTTTCGTCAAGTTCATTCTTCACATAAAGAGATCTTTCATTTGGGGATACATATGCATAGAATCTCTCGTAATATAGTGGGGTTTCATTAAAATTATTATCGCCTAATGGAGTTGCCAAAATGCCCCCATCCAGAGTTCCCTTAGCTAGACACTTCAATATGTTATCTGTTGTTAGTTCTTTAATGTCTATTTGAATATCTAAGTTTAGATGACTATTGATATTCATAAGTTTAGGAAGAAGATAGGGTGATACTGTGGGTATGATACCAAGCTTAAATACCCCTTTAGTTTGACCTTTTTCTTCATCTATAATCTCCTTTATATGATTGATTTGAGCTACTGCAAGGCGGGCTTGTTTAATAATCTTTTCACCAATAGGAGTAGGTTGAATTGGTAGTTGAGTTCTGTCAAATATTTTTGCTCCAAGCTCATCCTCAAGTTTTTGTATCATCATACTTAATGTGGGCTGAGTTACAAATGATGCTTCAGCAGCTTTCGAGAAGTGACGATGATTGTCAACCTCAATAATATATTCTAATTGTTGTATGTTCATGTTTTACTTATTATTCAATTTGTTAATAGTTATCTGTAGTTTGAAAAATACTTCATAAACTGAACTCTTTCATATAATGATGGGTCTTTGATATTTGAGTAGTTTAGTTTACCCTTGAAGTCATTGATGCTTTCGTAATTGTTCTGCGACATCCACTCTTCAATGCATGTCAACATATTTCCTACTGTATCTAATCCTTGTTCGTATAGAGCACTGCAAAGCTGAATTGTGGAAGCACCTGCTAAGATTCCTTTTATGGAGTCTTCCCAGCTGTGTACCCCCGTTGAGCAGGCGATATCAATATCGGATACTCTTCCCGAAACAATGGCAGTCCAACGCAGTGTGTTGTGAAAATCAGAAGGATGGCTAAACACGGTTCCAGATGTTATTTCCATTTTGTTTATATCAATATCAAGCTGATAAAAACGATTAAATAGTACTACGCCATCCGTACCTAGTGCTTTCAGTTTGCTAATCAATCCTGGTAGATTGCCTATATTATTAGCCATTTTCACTACAATTGGAATAGCGACTGTTCGCTTAAGCTCTTTCACTATGCTTAAATAGGTTTTTTCCAATTTATCATCTTCATATTCACCAGCATTAATTAAAAACACATTAAGCTCGATTGCGTCTGCACCTGCTTCTTCTATACTTTTGGCAAAGTCAACCCATTTTGAAAGTTTATAGCAGTTGATGCTTGCTACTATAGGAATAGAACAAGCCTCCTTAGCCTCACGAATCAAGTTTAGATATTTCTCTACGTGATTCATGCTAATATACGTATTTACATAATCTGCCGCTTCAGGATAGTCTGATATTTGCAACAATTTTTCACTATGGTTCTCTATTTGCTCTTCAAATAATGATTTTAGAACAATTGCGCTAATCCCAGCTTTTTCAAGTTCTTTTATTTTAGAGATTGAGTTAGTTAATCCACTACTAGCAGCCACCAGTGGATTTTTTAGTGTTAATCCAGCGAAGGTTGTTTCTAAGCTTATCATTTCGAATGAATATTTTTCGGTTTATTACAATTATGGCAAAAATAGTAAATAATATTGATATCAATGCAAGATAAATAGAATTGATATCAATAAATGAAAAGTTAAACACTGTTTGAAGACAATTTAAATGATTTTCAAACAGTGTTTGTGTTTATTTCGTCAGGTGATAATTTATCTTTCTCCAAATATTAGAGTTCCTACTCTAATTATTGTTGCTCCCTCTTCAACTGCAATTTTATAGTCGCCCGACATTCCCATTGATATCTCTTTAAACGATTCGTCGTTGGCGAAATATTTGCTCTTAAATTCGTCAAACATCTCTTTTATAAGTTTAAACTCTGATCGTATTAGTTCTGTATCCTCCGTAAATGTAGCCATACCCATTACACCAGAAATACTGATGTTTTTGTACTCTTTCCATCTACCGCTATCTAAGAACTCTCTAGCTTCGTTTGGAGTGAAGCCCGACTTGGTCTGCTCGTCAGCCACATGAAGCTGAATCAAGCAGGGGATAACTCTATTATGTTGTGATGCTCGTTTGTCAATTTCTTTCATCAATCGTTCGCTATCCAAACTATGAATTAGCGATACAAATGGTGCTATAAATCGTACTTTGTTTCGTTGCAGCGAACCTATAAAATGCCACTCTATATCTTCTGGAAGCTGTGGTTGTTTTTCTTGTAATTCTTGCACTCTGCTTTCGCCGAATAGATATTGGCCATCATTGTATGCTTCCATCATTTCGTCTGTAGAATGAAACTTTGAAACAGCCACTATCTTCACTTCCTTTGGAATCTCTTCTCTAAGCTTATCTATATTTTCTCTTACGCTCATCCTGCTTTCTCCTTACTCTCTTCTCCATAAAGGAATACATCCATAATTGGAGTTTCTGTGATTGCAGCTATCGAGTAGTCAATCATGGTTTTTTTCATCTCTTGTTCCACTGTTTCCAACGCTTCGTTGATGGTTGTAGCTTGGATTAGCATATTAACAGCGGTCTTCTTTTCTGTTCCACTTTTTTCATCTAGTGTGATGTAATATAGCTTTGCTTTAAAATATCTATCACCCGTTTCGTTGAAGAATGTGTCAGAGAATTTAACTCTTTTAATATTAGCAATTGAAAATTCCCCAGTTATAAATGGTCTTATCTCTTCTATGATTCTTGCCTCAGCTTCTGTAAACGAAAATGCGTCCACAAGATAGGGTTCTGTCACGGCTTTAATCATCCCTGTGTCTAAAGTTTTGTCGTATCTAACTTTGCATTCAAACCAATTGTGCATAATGTTTTAAAATATATTGTTGTTTGTTTTATTGTTTGATTTGATAAAAGATACTTTGCTTTTATCAGATACAAACTTACAAAATAATTAACGAATAGTGGAGTATTGACTCAACTAATTAATATTGAGATGTAAGCTAAAAATGTCTAATAGAGGATTAAGACTGATATTTTTATCTATTTTTGTGGCACATAAAAATAATTGGTTATCACCTAATTATCGCAGAGATAATAGGATTAAAAACAGATATGGAACCAATTTGATTAGAACAATCATTAAATGGTCAAATGAAAAGGCGTTTTAATTAGCAACGGTTGCATATACCTACTAGAAATAATAAAATAATCATATGAAACAGCAAAAACAGTTGGGCCTTTGGCTCTTAGTCTTTGTGTCGCTTGGCTCGATGATTGGGTCGGGCATTTTTAACTCTCCCAAAGATTTAATAGCTGTGTCTAATCCTCTAGGAACTGCTATTACATGGATAGTTGGGGGTGCTGGAGCCCTTGTGCTTGCTTTGGTCTTTATCTATCTGTCGGGCAAACGTCCCGATCTGAAAAGTGGCATATATGCATATGCTCGTGAAGGTTTTGGTGATTATATGGGTTTCAACTCAGCATGGGGTTATTGGTCGCTGGGTTGGTTGGGGAATATCAGTTACTTTGCTCTATTTTTTAAAACGCTCAATGACTTTTTAGGTCCTAATGCTTTATCTCCTTTCAATAGCTTTATGATTGGTTCGACTGTATTGTGGGCTTTCTATTTTATTCTTAGGTCTGGTGTAAAGGAGGGTGCAGTTCTCAATTTTATTGTCACCATTGCTAAACTTGTCCCCATTGTTTTAGTTGTTTTGTTGGGCTTGTTTATTATTAAAAAAGATATTTTCAATGTTCCAGATTGGGCTACCACTCTAGCCTCAACGGGTGGTGCCACCACTCCGATGCTTCAGGTGAAGGATGCCATGGCAATTGTTTTGTGGTGCTTTGTGGGGATTGAGGCAGCATCCGTATTGTCGGGTCGTGCCAAAAGCCAAAAGACTGTGCGTCAAGCTACAATTATCTCTGTGGTGGCTGTGTTAGCTATTTATATGTTTGTGACAATTATATCAATGTCATCGGTGTCGGCACAGGAACTAATGCAATCAGATACTCCTCTGTCTTTGGTTTTGGGCAAAACAATAATAGGAGGTGCAGGTGTATGGATTGTTCAGATTGGGATAATGATTTCGGTGTTAGGAGCAAGTTTGTCGTGGATAATATTATCTGTCGAAACTCTGTACGCTGCAGCTAGTGAGGGGGTGATGCCTAGAGCTCTTGCTAAGGTAAACAAAAAAGATACTCCCATAAATGCTTTGTTGCTTACACAAATATTTACGCAGATATTTTTGTTCTCAATTCTATCTCCTGCACTCAATGAAACATATCTTGCTGCAATTACTATTGGCACCACCATGGCACTGATTCCCTATTTGCTTTCATCGCTTTATGCTGTAAAACTTTCGTTTGGTGAGAAGGATAAACAAGTACATAAAGTCCTATCAATATTGGGTGTTTTATATTCTAGCTATGTTATTTATGCTGTTGGATTAAAATACCTTTATCTTTCATTACTATTCTACGCAATTGGGGTCTTTGTGTACTTAAGAGCTGTGTATGAGCAAAGAAAAAAGCCCAAACTCTGGGAGTGGGCTTTTATGATTAGCTTTATTAGTGGCGCAATTATTATTGCTGCACTAATAATTTTTGGAGTTGTTGACTTCTGAAAAATAATTATCTGTTAATCGCATATTTTAGTGTAACGCCAAATCTAGATGGGGTTCCTCTCTGCACATATGCATTCTCGTGTCCCATCATGTCGGCAGCCTTAAAGTAGAAAGCTATATACTCTTTTGCAAAAATATTTTTGCCCCACACCTCAAGTGATAGTGGTCCTTTTTGAATCGAAACACTAGCGTTTGTAAGTCCATAAAAAGGTTGATGCGCCGTGTTTTCATCGTTCCAATATATCTTTCCCGCACCTGTGTGCTGAATGTTTGTCACCATTCTTTCAATAATTGAATTGTGTGCAAAGTTGTAAATATAGCTTGCCCCAATGCTAAGTGTGTGTTGTGGTGCAAATGGGATATAATTTCCAGAGTAGTCAAGTGGTTTTATTTCTCCATCCACTTTCTCAGAAGTTAGATAGTTTTTAAATTTTGCACGAGCATATCCATATTCAGAAAATAGAGTGAAGTTATTTGTTGGGTTATATCTGATGCTAAGTTCAGCCCCTTTGCTTGTAGATTTTCCTGCATTTGTCACTGTTCTTCCCCATTGTCCTTGGTCTGTTAGTTTTATGATTTGAATGTTATTTACATTAGAGTAGAACAATGAATAGTTCATTGATAATCTTCTGCCAAACATTTCGTATCTACCACCAAGCTCATATGTCCAGCTTGTTTCGGGATTATAAGCTATTTGCTCTTCTAAAGGCTGCTCGTCGCCACCAAAATCGGGGATGAATCCTGCAAAACCAGCAGGAACACTTTTCTTCACATTTCTCATTAGTGATTCTTGCAAAGCTGTTTGCATAATTTTTGAGAATGATTGTTCATTGTATCCTCCTGATTTATATCCTTTTGATGCAGATATATATATTAGTGATCGGGGAGAGAATTCATACTTCAGAGCTATCTTGGGAAGTATCTCCCAAAAGTCTTTGCTGTAGTTGTCAGCCAATAATGTATCGCCTTTGATAATATCTTTGGGCACTGCAGGTATTCTTGATTCAAACTTTACATTACCGCCAATGCTTTCTGTAAAGAAATCCACTCCTGTATGCTCATAGTCAAATCTGATGCCTCCAGTGGCTGACAAACCATCCACTCCAAACATATTATTAATAGTTGACTGATGGAAAAAGGCAGCTCCACGTACAGGTTTTGTGTAGATTCCGGGAAGCTCAATTCTATCGTTTTCATATACAATTCGCAACGGTGCACCCACACTAGTGGTTATAGCGTCGAGTTGTGATTGTAATGCGCCTACTGCATCTTCTTTAAGAGTAACAGGTGTGTCAATCTCTCTATTATCAATAAAACCAAACAATCCATACACCCATTTATAGTTGCTACTATTCTCTGATTTAATTGTGAACTCTTGACTTGCCGAATGCTGTTTTTGGCGTTGAATCATCGAAAACACTGACAGCTCGGTGTAGTCTTGGTCCATTCTCATTTTGTCGTTAAGATATTGATAGCCAGTGGTAGAGTTAAGGCTATATCCATCACCTTTATAGTTTAAAGTGAGTCCGTTTACAAGTAGATCTCGTCTGTAAGATGATGGGTCGTTGTTGCGTGCAGCTGTTGAGTCTTCGTGCATATATGGAAATCCGTCCTGCACAAAGTGATCATAGTTTGCCGAATACATTGCCTTAAAGTTTGGAGTTATTTTCCACTCAAGCTTCACTTTGCCCCCAACATTTTCTATGTCGTCAACTCTATTTCCAGTGTAGCTGTTCTTGAAATATCCATCGTTGCGTTTGTAATATGCTCCTGCCGCTATGCCAAACTTATCGCTTAGTTTACTATAGTTTGAAACACTTGCACCAAACTGTCCATAATTTCCACCATTCACCATCAAGGTGGTTCCTTGGTATGTTAGTGGCGATAGTGTGTATATATTTACAATTCCACCAATTGCATTACGTCCATAAAGTGTGCCTTGTGCACCACGCAAAACCTCTACTCGTTGAATATCCTGAAATTCAAAATCGAATGCTGAGGGATTAAAACTTGGCACATTGTCAACATACAAGCTCACCGTTTGGGCTCCATATCTTGCTCCCATACCTCGTATATAAATGGGGGTGGAAACTTTAGAACCATATGATGGAATAAAAAAGTTTGGAATAACTGCACTCATATCGGGCAATGATTCAATTCTACTATTTGTAAGTTGTTTTGGTGTTATAACAGAAACTGCCGTGGGCATCTTCTTAATATCATTAGTCTCCTTTACGGAAGTAGTAATCACAAACTCGTCTAAGTAATACGATTTTAATGTGTCTTGTGGGTTATCGCCCTTCACAATTGGTTCGTCATTGATAGCAAAAGCTGTAAAAAAAACACTTGCTACGACGAGTAATATTAATAGTTTCTTCATCCTGATATACTTTTATATATTTATCGTTGCAAAGTTACATAACGAATACAAGAATGTCAATCACTACAAATAGTGATTTTTTTCATTAATAAGATAAAAGCTCGCTTGACCAGGGCGTAAGTCAAACGAGCTTTAAGATATGGTAAAGTATAAAACTATTCTTGGTTGTTCATTTAAAAATCAACAGATACTAGCTTCTCAATTCCATTTTCAGTTTTTAAAATATCCTTTAAATCATCAAAAGGAATGTACACCTCTATAACACCCATCACATATGGTGCAATTTCATATTGGTTGAATGCGTAATGAAGCCCTTCGTCACTAATCCAGAAGTTGTTGTTGGGAAATATTTCATCTACATTAAAGAAACCTTTTTCAATTAACTCTTCTCTTGTGGTCACCTCATTCTGAACCATCAATCTGTTTACAATAATCTCGGCTAGTTTTTGTGTGTAATTGGGCACAAAAATATCCTCTTCCGATACTGTTACAAGTTCATCGAGATCAATATTTGTATAGGTTACTCTGTATGATCCGTGTGCCCCACCTGAGTAGTCGCTATATTCAACTGCATATGACAATAGGGAGTCGCTTTCATGCATAATATTGTTTTCAATATTCAAACTGTACCAATACCACATTGGCAAATGATCGTCGGCGGCTAGTCTTTGAACCTCCTCGTAATATATATTTGAGAGAGATTGATACTCCTCTTTATATTCATCTATATACTCATCTAGCGCCTCTTGTGGCGATAGGTTGTCGAGATGAACGTTGCTAAAAAAAGTGCCAATAAAAATCTGTTGCAATCTAGCTAAATCCTCTTTTGATCTAAATTTAGAGGGGTATGAGAAGTTTATATTTACTTCGGCATGAGGCATAGTTGTGTCATTAACCTCAACTAGTTGTATGTTTTCTGCAAAAACAATACTGTCGAATACAATTTTGTTGTCTTTGCTTGTCGTAGGTGTTGGTTTGCAAGATGAGAGCATCAACATCAACGAAGTGAATATGAAAAGTGAGGAGCGGATAATTGTTTTTTTCATACGATTAAAATTTATTTGTTTTAAAAAAGTATCGTATGCAACTCGCTTCAATCATTTATCATCTGTGATAATTATTGTGGTGCTCGTTTCATAAACGATATGGTTTTAGTTATTGTAAAATTTGTTTTATAGCCCCAATATTAGGGAAGAAAACAACTTTAATGGGTTGTTTCTTATTCTCTAACGCCCTCTTTGTCAGTACATCTTGTGTTCCATATTGAACCACATCAATTTCCTTATTAACAATAGTATTGTTCTTAAACTCCACAATCAGTTGGGCTTTAGAGGGGATGTTGTAAACCACCCCACTTGATAGTTTTTTCTCGAAGCTAGCTCTATCTTTATCAGACATAAAGTTATCGGTGTTTGCAGATTTGCTTTTGAGTGACAAATAAATAGGTTCTCCTGCCAAGTTGTCAGCCTCCACTAAGCCTAGTTTTCTAGAAAATCTACCGATTACTAATCTGTCTATGTCTTCATTTTCGGGAATTATCTTGATCTCTTCCAGGTAATACTCTGTTTGAGTGCTACCAGTAAACATTTCAGTGAGAGCCTTCTCCTGAGCATCTATTTGAGCCATTACTATTCTGTATGCCTCGCCATCGGGTGGCATATTGTCTGCTTCACCAATTAATATGTCATTTTTGCTACGGCGCAAGTCAAAGATTTGTCTTGACACCAATTCGGCTTGCTTAGCTGTTGAGCCCGCCATCAAAACATCCTCTGCCAAAAAACGTCTAGGATCAAGTGGTTGCGCTTCCGAGGCTGGAAGGATATGCTCTGTCATCTTGTCAATTTCGGCATCGGTGTTTATTGCAGCTATAAGTCCATCTTGTGTGAGCTCAACAAAAGGAGCCACAGATTTGGCATTGAAAACCACCATGAATGATTGATCAGGATTTGCAACTCCTACATTATCAATCATAATCTCTTCAATTGAATATTCTGTTCGGCTATCCGTAATGGGGGTGATATCCAAATATCGATTGGCAAATTGATAAAATTCACCCCTCTTATATATTGTCTTTTTAATTTTCAAAGTAGCCACAACAGATGTCTTGGGCAATGAATATACCACGCCATAGTTGTTTGCCTTGATGGCATTCTTTCTCACCGTTTGTTGTGCATTCAATATTGAAACACTAAGTGAAAGAATAATAATTAGGGTTTGAATTTTAAATCTCATGTTTATCAAATATTTTTTCTGTTAATGTGCACTCTGAAATTGCTCTAAGAAGCTTATGTCGTTTTCAGAGAACATACGTAAATCTTTCACCTGATATTTTAGGTTGGTTATACGCTCAATTCCCATTCCTAGGGCATACCCAGAATACTCTTTGCTGTCGATGCCACAATTTTCTAAAACATTGGGGTCAACCATTCCACAGCCTAATATTTCTACCCAACCTGTGTGTTTGCAAAACTGACATCCTTTGCCACCGCATATGTTGCACGATATATCCATCTCGGCACTTGGCTCAGTAAATGGGAAATATGATGGTCGTAGTCTGATTTGGGTCTCTTCGCCAAACATCTCTTTTGCAAAAAACAGAAGTGCTTGTCGCAAGTCGGTAAATGAAACATCTTTGTCGATATATAGTGCCTCAACTTGGTGGAAAAAGCAGTGAGCACGATAGGAAATGGCTTCGTTTCTGTAAACTCGCCCGGGGCAAAGGATACGAATAGGTGGCTTGCTATTTTCCATCACTCTTGTTTGTACAGATGAGGTGTGAGTACGTAGCACAACTTGCGGATCACTTTGTATGAAGAATGTATCTTGCATATCTCGTGCTGGGTGGTCGTCGGCAAAGTTGAGTGATGAAAACACATGCCAGTCATCTTCAATTTCGGGACCTTCGGCTATAGAAAACCCTAGTCGTTTAAATATATCATTAATCTCTTCCTTAACTATCGATAATGGGTGGCGAGCACCTAATGGAGTGGGGTAGGAGGTGCGGCTAAGGTCGAGCCCTGTAATCTGAAGTCTTGAGTTTCCGAACTCCTCTTTAAGCGACTTAATTCTATCTTGAGCTATCTGCTTCAATTGATTCAGCTTTATACCTACTTCGCGTTTTTGTTCCGATGGAACATTTCTGAAGTCGTCCATTAGTGCCGATATTGCACCTTTCTTACTCAAGTATTTTATACGAAGCGCCTCTATTTCTTCTCCATTTGTGGCGCTCAAGTTCTCTATTTCTGCAAAAAGCGAATTGATTTTATCTAACATACCTTTCTTTTGTTCATATAATTATAGTGCAAAAATACATTTTTCTTATCTATTATCCTTGAAATTGAAGAAAGATTTAATTTTCAAAGCATTTTACAAAACATGTTGTATTTTTGTAATTGTGTATTCAACCGTAAATAAATATTGAGATATGCTGAAGAAAGTAAATAGATTTATTGCCGAGAATCAACTGTTTGATAAGTATGATAGGCTGATTGTGGGGCTCAGTGGTGGTGCCGATTCTGTGGCTTTGCTAGATGTTTTGTTGCGCTTGGGGTATGACTGTGTGGCTGCTCATTGCAAATTTCATCTTAGGGGAGCCGAGTCTGATGAGGATGCCTCGTTTGTTGAAGAGTGGTGTCGAAGCAAAGGGGTAAACCTTGTTTCAATAGATTTTGATACACATAAATATGCCGAGCAACACAAGCTTTCTATTGAAATGGCGGCACGCGAATTGAGATATCAATGGTTTGAGCAGATGCGTGTGGAACATGATGCTGACTTTATAGCGGTGGCGCATCATCAAAACGACTCGATTGAGACGATGCTTATCAATATGATTAGAGGCACTGGCATTAGTGGGCTTAGCGGCATCTCTCCCAAAAATGGATATGTGGTTCGCCCCCTTCTTTCGGTTAGTAGGGCTGAAGTGGAAGAATATCTCAACATAAATTCAATTTCGTATAGAACTGACAGCACAAATTTGGAGGATATTTACACTCGAAATTTTATAAGACTCAATATTCTGCCATCAATGCAAGGTCTAAATCCATCGGTGTATGATGCTTTGATGAGAACTGCCAACAATTTGCGTGAGGTGGAGAAGGTTTATCGAGCGGCAATAGATGATGAGGTGAGGCGTGTTATGCCTGATAATTTAATAGATATAGATTTGCTAAGATCTAGCCCCTCTCCCAAGTCGGTGCTTTTTGAGATTTTGACACCTCTGGGATTCACCTCTTCGGATGTTAACGACGTGTTGGAGAGTATGGATGCTACCTCTGGAAAAGTGTTTCTGACTTCGTCGCATAGGCTGATAAAAGATAGAAAATACTTTATAGTTGAAGAACTGAAAAACATTGAAACCCCTAAAGAAGTTTATTACATTCATGAAGATGGCAAAGGTGATTTGCTTCCTCAAGCATTGTATTTGGAATTTTTAGAAGCGCCCGTTGAGATTGTCAAAAGCTCTCGATATCTTTATGTGGATGCTGATCGTGTTAAATTTCCATTGGCTTTGAGAAAATGGCAAAAGGGTGATTGGTTCGTTCCATTTGGAATGAAAGGGAGAAAAAAGCTTAGCGATTTCTTCTCCGATCAAAAGTTTAGTCTCCAAGATAAAGATAACGCTTGGATTCTTACCTCGGGAGATGATATTATGTGGATTGTGGGACATAGGTCCGACAATAGATTTAGAATAAACAGCAAAACCAAAAAGGTGTTAGTCATAAGTTTTACCTAATTCTTTAGTCCTTCTATTTCGCTAGGCATATGACAAAGTTTGATTGTCTTCATTTCTATTATCTCTGACAGTAAGTTCCGATTGTTTAAATATACACATGAGTTTCATTACTCGCTATTTGTTTTTATGTATAAACAACCGTGTTACGCTGCGGTTAGCTTTTGCTGAGAGCATTTTAGTTGAACCTGTGTTGATTTGCACAAATCCATTCTGTTCACTCCGTAGGGAATTTGCATTCAAATTTTTGAAAGAGAACTATACCTATCCTGTATTTCCACCAATCAAAACATTTTATGCCTCATATCGTATGTAGTAAAGTCTATTTTGTGTCTAAAATAGTGTTCTATGTATGTCTTTTGTCCGTTTAGAGTCTGTTTTGTGGGTTTCACACGTGAAAAACATCTATTTCAACCCTAATATCACTCATCTTATCCTGTTTTTCTACCAATCACTTTTATTTCGTACTCATATCATGTATAGAACACCCTTTTTCATTCAAATAATAGCATATCACATATAGATTTGACAGTAAAAGGGCCTGTTTTGTGGGTTTCACATAATGAAAACAGCTATTTTGACCCTAATATCATCAAAACCACCCTGTTTTTCTACCAATCACTTTTGTTTTGCCTTAAACACATGTGTGGAAGTGACAAAACCATTTGGTTTATAGCATTCCACACATGTGTTTTGCACTAAACCGATTGGTT
>CAYFSV010000047.1:0-16701 GCA_964345815.1 uncultured Proteiniphilum sp.
TCTGAACATCGATTTGCCACTGAATAATGATCTTCACCATGCTCTGAACATCAATTTGCCACTGAATATTGATATTCATCAAGTTCTGAACATCGATTCGTCACTGAATATTGATCTTCTCAAATATCTATACTTGAATTTGAGCAAGCAAATAATTGAAAGGCGATGTAGTAATGATGGTATCTCAAAATAAACTATCTTTGCTATTATAGCAAAACTAAAAAGACCAAGAAAGAATGGCAAAATTGAAAACGGTATATTTCTGTTCCAATTGTGGAAACGAATCTCCCAAGTGGATGGGCAAATGTCCTGCTTGTGGCGAGTGGGGCTCGATGGTGGAAGAGATAATAAGAAAAGATGCTGTAAGTAAGCAACAAGACACTCGCTCATTTGAGGTGGGAAAAAGCAGCCCACAGTTGATTGCAGATATTAGAGCTGACGAAGAGCCACGCATAGATATGCTAGATGGCGAGTTGAATAGAGTTTTGGGTGGTGGCTTGGTGCCAGCTTCGTTGGTGTTGATAGGTGGCGAGCCGGGTATTGGCAAATCAACCTTGGTGTTGCAAACTATGTTGAAGCTAAACAACATAAAAACCTTGTATATTTCGGGTGAGGAGAGCGCACGACAAATAAAACTGAGAGCCGACAGATTGGGAATTAAGAATGATAATAGCTTGATTGTGTGTGAAACCAATCTTGATCATATATTTACTCATATAAAAAACATCGACCCTCAAATGGTGATTATCGATTCGATACAAACCATATATAGCGATGCATTGGAGTCATCTCCTGGTAGCATTTCGCAGGTGAGAGAGTGCGCCGCTTCGATATTGAAGTTTGCAAAACAATCGGGCACGCCTGTTCTTATCATAGGTCACATTACAAAAGAGGGTAGCATTGCCGGACCAAAGGTGTTGGAGCACATTGTTGATACAGTGTTGCAGTTTGAAGGCGATCATCATTATATGTATAGAATATTGAGAAGTATCAAGAATAGATTTGGAAGCACAGCCGAACTCGGTATCTATGAAATGAATCAATCTGGATTGCGTGAGGTGACCAATCCCTCGGAACTATTGCTGACTCAAAATCATGAGGGGCTGAGTGGTGTATCTATTTCGGCAGCTATTGAGGGTATTCGTCCATTGCTTATCGAAACGCAGGCTTTGGTAAGCACTGCTGCATATGGCACTCCACAGCGCTCGGCAACGGGATTTGATATTAGAAAAATGAATATGCTTTTGGCAGTTCTTGAAAAGCGTGCTGGTTTTAAATTAGCACAAAAGGATGTTTTCTTGAATATTGCTGGAGGTTTGCGTGTGAGCGATCCTGGGCTCGACTTATCTGTAATAAGTGCGGTGCTATCCTCTAGTTTGGATATATCTATAGACCAAGATACTTGCTTGACAGGCGAGGTTGGGCTTTCTGGAGAAATCAGACCTATTAATAGAATTGAGCAACGCATTTTGGAGGCAGAGAAGCTCGGTTTTAAAAGAATACTTATTCCAGCAAATAATTTGAAGGGGTTCAATTCGAAAGTAAAAATACAGATTAGTGAGGTGAGAAAGGTGAGTGATGCTTTTAGATTACTCTTTTCATAAGTATCGATGTTTGGGTTAAATATTTAGTTACTACATGATTAATTATTTTTAACGGCACTTTCGAGCAAAACACTTTTAACATTTTCTATTTTTGTGGAAACAATAAAACTATTCTATCTAACAGAATTATAATAATATGAGTCAGGTAATTGATATCAAAGAATTAAACGAAAGAATCGAGAAGAAAAGCATATTTGTTCAAACCCTAATTAATGGTATGGACAGGGTGATTGTTGGACAGAAGCATCTGGTGGAGTCTCTGCTGATTGGCTTGTTGTCTGATGGGCATATCTTGCTAGAGGGGGTGCCTGGTTTGGCTAAAACATTAGCCATTAAAACATTGGCACAGCTGATTGATGCTAGATACAACAGAGTTCAGTTTACACCCGACTTGCTCCCAGCCGACGTTATTGGAACTATGATTTATAGTCAACGCAATGAGGAGTTTACAGTGAAACATGGACCAATATTTGCAAACTTTGTTTTGGCAGACGAGATAAACCGTGCCCCAGCTAAGGTGCAGAGTGCTTTGCTTGAGGCTATGCAGGAGCGTCAGGTTACTATTGGTGAGAAGACATATCCTCTTCCAAAGCCATTTTTGGTGATGGCTACTCAAAACCCAATCGAACAAGAAGGTACATATCCGCTACCAGAAGCGCAAGTGGACCGTTTTATGCTAAAAGTGGTAATCACCTATCCAACCAAGGAGGAGGAGCGAAAAATTATTAAGCAAAACATCTTCAATGCTCCATCAATCGACAAGCCAGTGGTGACGGTTGATGAAATTATTGAGGCTCGAAATATTGTGAAAGAGGTTTATATCGACGAAAAGATTGAGCAATATATTGTTGATATTGTTTTTGCAACTCGTTTCCCTGATCAGTTTGGGCTTAATAATCTAACAGAGATGATAGAGTTTGGCGCTTCGCCACGTGCTTCCATCAATCTTGCTATGGCTGCTCGCACATATGCATTTATCAAACGCAGGGGCTATGTTATTCCAGAAGATATAAGAGCTGTGTGCCATGATGTGTTGAGACATAGAATTGGGCTGACATATGAGGCAGAGGCAAACAATATCACTTCGGAAGAGATTATTAGTGAAATTCTTAATAAGATTGAGGTACCTTAATTTTTGCGAGAATTTAGAAAGAACATATGGAAACAAGCGACTTACTAAAAAAAGTACGACACATTGAGATAAAAGCCAAGGGCTTATCACGAAACATCTTTGCGGGAGAGTATCACTCTGCCTTCAAGGGGAGAGGTATGGCTTTTTCGGAGGTACGCGAATATCAATTTGGAGATGACCTGAGAGATATTGACTGGAACGTAACGGCAAGATATAATTCTCCATTCGTGAAGGTTTTTGAAGAGGAACGCGAACTCACAGTTATGCTGCTAATTGATGTTTCCGAAAGCTTAGGGTTTGGATCTACCGAGAAGGTAAAGAAAGATATTGTTGCAGAAATAGCTGCTACATTAGCTTTTTCTGCTATTCAAAATAATGATAAGATAGGGGTGATATTTTTTTCGGAACAAATCGAGAAGTTTATCCCACCCAAGAAGGGGCGCAAACATATTCTGTTTATAATAAGAGAAATTTTGGGCTTCGAGCCCGAAAAGAATGGTACTGACATAGGTTTGGCGTTGCAATATATGACCAATGCCATAAAAAAACGTTGTACTGCTTTTCTTATTTCCGATTTTATCGATATTAAAGATTATAAGCAGGCTCTACGCATTGCTAATAACAAGCACGACATTGCTGCTATTCAGGTTTATGATAAGTTGAGCACACAAATACCATCCTTGGGGCTAATGAAAATCAAAGACCCAGAAGGTGGTGGTGAGATGTGGATTGATACTTCATCTAAGCGAGTTAGAAATGATTATGCTAAATGGTGGCGTGATCGCCAATCTGAAATGGATTTGATATTTAAGCAAAGCAGTGTTGACAATGTTTCAGTATCTACAGATGATGATTATGTGAGAGCACTCTTATCATTATTTCAAATAAGGAGATAATAAATTGATGAACGATACAAAATTAATGTTTCGACAAAACAGGGCAATGGTACTGTTGATGATGCTATTGTTGATTTTTACTCAAAAATCGATAGCTCAAAGGTCCTCAGTGCATGCTACTGTGCAACCAGCCGAGATTATGATTGGCGAACAAGCCGTAATCAACCTAAAGGTGATAGCGCCAAAAGATCAGACTATATATTTTCCTGTTTATGAAAAAGAGATTGTAAAAGGTCTTGAGGTTCTCACTATGCTACCCTCCGACACAGTGATTGAGAATAATGTAGCCACAATGAATTTTAGATATTTGGTTACATCTTTCGACTCCACATTGTATTATGTTGAAAATATTCCTGTATTTGATGGCACTGACACAATTTTCTCCAACTCGTTTGGATTGAAGGTTATTTCTCCTGTGTTAAAAGACTCTACGGCGGCTTACTTGGAGAGATTGAATACTGGTCAAACCGACTCTATTGACTTTAATCAGTTGCAGTTATATGATATTAAGTCTTTGCAAAAGCCTCAATTTGTGTGGACCGACTATTTGTGGGTTTTGTGGATAATGCTGGGGCTTGTTGTTTTGGTTTTAGCTGTTGGGTTTATTATCATAATGGTTATGAGAAAGAAAAACAAGGGATATTTTTTCACTCCACCCATTGTTTTGCCACCTCATGCTCGTGCCCTAAAGGAGCTTGATAAGCTAAAGGAGTCAAAAATTTGGCAACAAAACCGTGAGAAAGAGTACTATACCGAAATCACCGATATCCTCAGAAGATATATTTTTGAGAGATTTAGAATTAATGCGTTGGAGATGACTTCGGGTGAGATAATAGAAGATATAAAACAAAATACAGAAATAGACTCCGACTCGGCTGTTGATAATTTACAGCAGGTGTTGCGATTGGCTGATATGGTGAAGTTTGCAAAACAGAAACCATTTCAAGATGAAAATGATTTGAGCCTGATGAATGCATACTTTTTTGTGAGCCAAACTAAAGAGCCCGATGAAGTAGAAGAAGAGAATAAAGAGGAGAAAGAAAAAAATAGTTAGATATGCAATTTGCCAACCCTATATATTTATACTTATTAATTATTATTGTTCCACTTATTGCGTGGTACATCATTCGCATGTCTAAAGTGCAAGCCTCGTTTAAATTGGCTTCAACTCATGCTTTTGAAAAAACGAAGAAAGGATTAAGAGTATATATGCGCCATCTTCCTTTTTTGTTGCGCATGATTACTATTGCATCTCTAATAATAGCAATTGCTCGACCACAAGCTATAGATTCGTGGGAAAAGTCGGAGACACAAGGAATTGATATAATGCTAGCTCTAGACATTTCTGGCTCGATGCTTGCACAAGATTTACAACCTAATAGGCTTGAAGCTGTGAAAAAAGTAGCAGCTGAGTTTATAACAGACCGAAAGAACGATAATATTGGTCTTGTGATTTTTGCTGGTGAAACATTTACTCAATGTCCTATGACAACAGACCACAAGGTGTTGCTGAACTTATTAAATGAAGTTGACTTTGGGATGATTGAGGATGGAACAGCAATCGGATTGGGATTAGCCAATTCTGTTAATAGATTGAAGGATAGCGAATCAAAATCCAAAATTATTATTCTGCTAACAGATGGTTCCAATAATAGGGGGCAGATAGCACCCATGACTGCTGCCGACTTAGCAAAATCATATGGAATAAGGGTTTACACTGTGGGTGCTGGAACCAAGGGCACTGCACCAACTCCCGTGCAAACCCCATTTGGGATACGCATGCAAAATATGCCTGTTGATATTGACGAGGATGTTCTAACTGACATTGCAAATCTAACAGGGGGGAAGTACTTTAGGGCTGTTGACAATGAAAGCCTTAGAGAGATATATCACGAAATCGATCAGCTTGAGAAATATTTAATCAGTGTGCAAAATGTAAGTCGTAAACAGGAGCTATATCTTCCTTTTGCTATTTTGGCACTTGCTCTTACGTTTATAGAGTTAGTATTAAGAAGAACTTGGCTGAGAGGTATTCCTTGATAGTTTATGAAGCACATAAATAAAGGAGAGTTACTACAAATTTATAATTGAACTGTAAATGTTTAGATTCGAGAATCCAGAATATCTTTATTTGTTTATCGCAATGCCATTTGTGATAGCATTATATATATACCTTAATATTAAGAAGCGCAATGATGTTAAAAGATTGGGCTTTCTATCGACCATAAAAAGTATGATGCCCGAACTGTCATTGAAGCGTTCGTATCTTAAGTTTTGGTTGATATTTGCAGCTTTGTGCTCGGGAATAATAATGATTGCAAGACCACAATTTGGAACAAAAGTGGAAAATGTAGAGAAAGAGGGTATCGAGCTAGTTATCGCTATTGATGTTTCAAAATCGATGCTTGCAAGAGATGTATCTCCAGATAGATTGACGCGTGCAAAGCAAATCTTGTCAAGGCTTATCGATGTTCGTAAGAATGATAAGATAGCATTGGTGGTTTTTGCAGGTGAAGCATATGTTCAGATGCCTTTGACAGGTGACACACAGTCTGCCAAATTGTTTTTAAATACTATTGATACAGATATTGTACCTATTCAGGGGACGGCTATGGCTGAGGCTATAAATTTGAGTGCAAACTCCTTTTCGAGCGATAAAGATGTTGATAAAGCAATCGTGTTGATAACAGATGCAGAAGACCATGAAGGTAATGCCTATGAAGCGGCAAAATCGGCTTCAAATAGTGGTATTATGGTTAATGTGATTGGTATTGGTTCGCCCGAGGGGTCTCCACTTCCAGAATCAGAATATAGCGACAAATATAAATCGGATAGTGAGGGAAAGGTAGTTCTTACAAGACTTAACGAGCAAATGGCTCAAGAGATTGCCAAGAATGGTAAGGGGCTTTATGTGCAAGCAGACAACAGTAATGCTGCAATCAATGCACTTGAGGCTGAGTTGAATGAGCTTCAATCTAAAAAAACTTCATCTTTGAGTTATTCTGAATATGATGAGAAATTTATTATATTTGCTTGGTTAATGTTGATTATCCTTGTAGTGGAAATTCTGGTTTACGATAAGAAAAATCCAATTTTTAAAAATGTGAGATTGTTCAAATGAGAAATATAATAATTAAATATAGTTTGTTGGCTTTTGCATTTCTTTTCTCTGCAGGTGCGTTTGCTCAAAAAGATGTTCGAAAGAATGAGAGAAAGGGAAACAAGGCCTACAACCAACAGAAATACTCGGAAGCCTCCAAGTTTTATGAAGATGCATTAATAGAAAATCCATCTGCCCCAGTTGCAAACTACAATATGGGAAGCACACTATATAGGCAGAAAAGTTGGGAGGATGCAATTAATCATTACAATAATTTTATTTCTACTGAAAATGAAGATATCGAAAAGTCATCTTCTGCTTGGCATAACATAGGTAACACTATGTTGCAACAAAAAAATCTTCAAGAGTCGATGGAGGCATATAAGATGGCGTTGAGGCTCAATCCTGAGGATGATGAAGCGAGGTATAATTTGGCGGTTGTTCAGAAAATGATTCAAGACCAAGAGGAGGATGAGCAGCCAGAACAACAAGACCAACAGCAAAACGAAGACCAGCAGGAGCAACAAGATAATCCTGATCAGCCTAAGAAAACAGAACAATCTCCCGAACCAGAGCAAATGTCGAGAGACAATGCTAGACAATTGTTGCAGGCAATCGAGCAGGATGAGAAAGAGACTCTAGAGAAGGTGAATAAAATGAAGGCTGAAGAGAAAAAACAAAAATCAGACGAGAATAGGAAACGCAACAAAGATTGGTAATAAAATAAATGAAATACATTTTAGAGAAATATAAGAGCGCTATTTTACTAGCATTTTTGATGTTGTTATGGGCTAATGTGGATGCTCAAGTGACATTTCGTGCATCAGCACCTGCATCGGTGGTGCAGGGCGAACAATTTAGACTAAGCTATACACTGAATAAGGAGGGTAAGGATTTGCGATTGCCCGACCTAAAGGGGTTTGAAGTGTTATTTGGTCCATCTACATCCACAAGCTACAGCATGAGCACGGTGAATGGAAAAACAACATCAGAAAGCTCTGTGACATACACCTATATCCTTTCAGCAACCGAAGAGGGGGCTTTTGAGATAGCACCAGCATCAATAAAAGTGGATGGCAGTAACTATAAATCAAACTCAGTTAGTGTGAAAGTGCTTCCGCCAGATAAAAGGCAGGATGCAAGTGGAGCCAGTGATGCAACAAACGCACCTTCTTCCTCTAGTTCAGGTCCAACGATTAGTGCGGATGATGCTTTCATAAGGCCAATAATATCTAAAAATGGAGTATATGAGCAGGAGGGCTTTACGGTAACCTACAGAATTTATACGGTTTACAACAATGTCTATTTTGAAGATGTTGAGTTTCCCGAGTTTGATGGATTTATGAGTGAGGATTTTAATATTTCATCAAATCAACAACTTAAATTGGAGAGGTATAATGATAGAAACTATTATACTGCTGATTTAAAAAAGACATTACTGTTTCCACAAAAATCGGGTAAAATAACTATTCCCTCTGGAAAGTTTATGTCTGTATTTACAGTGCCATCAGGTAGAAAGGTGTCTACCTTTTTTGGAAGTCAAGAAGTGACAGCAGAGGTAAGAAAAACATTAGTCTCTTCGCCTATAACTGTAGATATTAAACCACTACCTGAAGGTAAGCCTCTGAGCTTTTCTAATGCAGTGGGTTCGTACTCCTTTAGTAGTGAAATTAGTGATGAGCAGACAAGAGCTAATGAGCCAATTACTGTTAAGCTTACTATCTCTGGTACAGGAAATAGCAAGTTGATTCAAAACCCAGAGGTTGTTTTTCCTACCAATTTTGAGACTTATGACCCAACCATCAATAATCAACTAGAGGCTAGCAGCAGTGGATTGTCGGGAACAAGAACTATTGAATATTTGGCTATTCCAAGATATGAAGGGAAATATAGTATCCCTCCAATTGAGTTTTCATATTTTGATCCTACGTCCAAGTCATATAAAACAATTAAGTCACCAGTGTATAATTTGAATATTGCTAAGGGTGATCCGTCTAAAGCTGCTACAAGTAGCTATGTTAATCAACAAACTGTAAAGGTAGAAGAGGATATTAGGTTCATAAAGACAGATAAAGCACAATATCAATATAAAGACTCCTTCTTTGCTGGCTCGTTAGTTTATTGGTTGTGGTATATTGTTCCCCTTGTATTATTTGTAGTTTTGTCAGTACTCAATATTAAAAGAGCAAAGGAGAATGCAAATATTGCACTAGTGAGAACTCGAAAAGCAAACAAGGTGGCTATTAAACGACTTAGAGTTGCAGAAAAGCATTTGAAAAATCATAATAAGGAACCGTTTTATGATGAGGTGTTGCGTGCCTTGTGGGGATATTTTGGGGATAAATTGTCTATTCCAGTTGCCAAACTCACAAAAGATAATATTGAAATGGAGCTTTCTAATTATGGTGTTGATACA
Organism: uncultured Proteiniphilum sp.; assembly: GCA_964345815.1. Lineage (GTDB taxonomy): Bacteria > Bacteroidota > Bacteroidia > Bacteroidales > Dysgonomonadaceae > Petrimonas. The sequence goes on from CAYFSV010000047.1 coordinate 9,149, forward strand.
CCCCTGATTGAGCAGTTTATGGATATTTTAAACACATGCGAATTTGCCAGATATGCACCAGTTGAAAGTGATACAGCAATGGATAAGCTATATAATCAAACGATAAGTGCAATTGGTGAGATGGAAAATAAACTAAGAATTAAATAGAATTTGATATGTCAAGATATACAACTTTGTTTTTTATCCTTTTATTGTCATCAATGTCTTTTGCCCAAACCTCTGAGGAGTTGGCGTCTGTGGCATATAGGGATGGAGATTATGTGAAAAGTATTCAGCTTTATGAGCAGGTTGTGGCTCAAGGAGTTCATGAAAATAGAGAGTCTGCAGATATTTACTATAACTTGGGCAATGCCTATTTTAGAAATGGTGAAACAGCCAAGGCTATTTTGAATTATGAACGAGCATTGCTTTTAAGTCCTGGTGATAGTGATATCCGTCATAACCTACGTTTTGCTAGAACTAGGCTTGAGGATAGAATTGATGCATCTGATAAATTTTTCTTGAATAACTGGTTGAATGAAGTTAGAAACTTATTTCACTCTAACCAATGGGCTAGGGTTGGAATAGCTTTTTTTATAGCGTTCTTAATATCTTTAGCGGGCTATTTTTTTGTGAGGAAAATATGGGTGCGAAAAACGGGCTTTTATTCGGCAATTGTTTTTTTGGTTCTTATGTTCATAGCTAACAGCTTTTCTTTTAAACAAAAGAATGCACGATTAAACAGAAATACTGCTATTATAATGGCGGCATCTGCTTCAGTAATGACTTCACCTGATGCAGATAGTCAGGAATTGTTTCGACTTCATGAGGGCACAAAGATTAGAATTAAGAAGACTGACAGGTCATGGGTGGAAATTGAAATAGCAAATGGCAGTGTTGGTTGGACTTCAAAAGAAAACATTGAGGCTATTTAATCATTTTGATGTAGAAAAATTATTGTAGGTCAATGGATTAAATAACTATCCATTTAGAAGGATAAATTAATTTAATTGCAAAGACATTTTTTATGTAACTCTATAAACTTGTAAATGAAATGAAAGATGCAATTGAAAATTTGCTCCCTTTGGAGCGTAATGTGTTCTTCTTGCTCAACGGCAGTGATTCATTGTTTCTTGACAATCTGTTTTGGACAATCACGGGGAAACTAATTTGGGTGCCTGTTCTGCTGTTTTTAGCGGTGATGCTGTTTTATAAAACATCTTTAAAAACGGCTGTATTAACATTATTATCTATTGTGCTTCTTTTTGCACTATGTGATCAGATATCATCCTCCCTTTTTAAAACTTACTTTGAGAGATTACGACCAACTCACCATCCTGATTTCATGAACCTTGTTGATACCGTTAGAAACTATCGAAGTGGAGGATTTAGTTTTATATCAGGACATGCCACAAATAGCTTTGGTATTGCCGTTCTTTTATCTCGAGTATTTATGAGTAGATGGGTAACAATTCCTATTATAACCTGGGCTGTCCTTAATAGCTATTCGAGGCTTTACTTAGGGGTTCACTTCATATCGGATATAGTTGCGGGAATGATAGTGGGCACTGTTATTGCGCTAGGAGTTTATATTGTGTATAGATTGATAGAGAGAAGGGCGTTGAAGGTAAACTATGTCAATAGTGAACGACCTACATTATATACTATTGAAAGTGCACGTACAATAGGGATAACGGTTAGTATTTATATCCTATTTGTTGTAATATTTAGCCCTATCTTGTCAACTTTACCGCACTGATAGTTGTTTTAATATTGAAAGTAGATTAATTGAACTTTTTTGTAGTTGAAATTTTGCTTATTCTAAAATAATGTGTAAGTTTATGGCATGAAATAGGAACTTATAGTATTTATTAATATAAAAATTTAAAGAAACCATGGCAAGAACTCTCACATTTAATGAATTAAGGGCATTGAAAGACCAACTCCCCGATGGCAGCATACGTAAAATTGCTGAAGAACTAGGCCTAAAGCCAGAAACCGTTAGAAACTATTTTGGTGGACACAACTATAAAGAAGGCAAGAGCATTGGTGTACACATTGAATCGGGGCCTGATGGTGGTATTGTAGTTTTAGATGACTCTACAATTTTCGATAAAGCTCTATCTATATTGGGACTCGACGATTATCCTGTTTATCAAACTCAAGAAACTGATGATGGTGAACAGGGAAATGAGTAATTTATAGGAAAAGTAAAGCCCAATATTCAAGAATAAATCATCTTCAATATTGGGTTTTTTCTTTTTAATTAATTAGTAACTTTAATATTAATCAAAATGCAAGAAAACAATACAAACAAAGAGAGACACGAAAAGAATTTAATTACAGTGGCAATACATTCGTATGAGAAAGCTGTTATTTTGAAATCTATTCTCGAATCCGAAGGAATAGAGTCTGTTATACATGGTGTCAGTATAATTCAACCATCAGTACCTGGAAATGTTCGAGTGAGAATTAAAGAAGAGGACCTTCCTAAAGCCCTAACAATAATAGAGCAAGTTGATTTTACATCGCATGTTGAGTCAGAGGATGATTTGGAAGAAATAAAAGGAAAAAATGAGGTTCTAATTCCTATCGATTTCTCTAATTACACAATGAAAACATGTGAGTTTGGATTCAACTTGGCTTATGATATAGAAAGCGACGTCACTCTTCTTCATGCATTTTATACCCCCTACTATCCTATGGCTGTGCCTTTTGGAGATTCGTTTGCTGTGCAAACTGCAGATAGAGATCTTTATAAAGATATTAAAGACAAAGTGGAAGGTCAGATGAATGATTTGATAAATAATATCAATCAAAAAGTATCAGAAGGGGCGTTTCCTAAAGTGAAGTTTTCGCATGTAATTATGGAGGGTTTGCCAGAAGATGAGATTATCTCTTACTCTAAAAAACAAAAGCCAAGAGCAGTTGTCATGGGAACTCGTGGTAGTAATGCCAAAGATTTAGATTTAATTGGGAGCGTAACAGCTGAGGTAATAGATGGATGTCGTACGCCAATTTTTGCAATTCCAGAGAATTCTAAAGATATGGATATATCGCAAATTAAGAATATAGCTTTCTTGACCAATTTTAGAGAACGTGAGTTTAAGGCGTTTGATGTGATGATGAATTTTATAAGACCTTATCCTATAACTGTTCATCTTGCTCATATGGCTCGAAAGGGAGATGTTTGGGATGAAATTAAGCTTTCTGGAACTCAAAAATATCTTGAGGAGCAATATCCTGAATTGGATTTAAAATATAAGTTGTTGGATAGAGATAAGCAACTTGAATTGGTTTTAGAAGAGTTTGTTTCTCAAAATAAAATAGATATGATTGCTATGTCTAGTTCGAGAAGAGGATTGTTTGCGCGTATCTTTAATCCAGGTATTGCACGTCGAATGCTTTTCCACTCGGATACGCCACTGTTTGTAATTAAAGGTATGTAGTATTATACAAGAGTTTATTAAAAAATTGATTATAACTCGACTTGCCTCCTATGAGGCGCGGTCACTTGAATTATTTATTAAAGTATTCGAGTGACCGTTATTTTTATAAAACCTAGTTATCTGTTAACAATAGTCTATTTTCATCCTATTTATTATTATCTACATAGCTAGTAAACCTTAAAGTTGAAAACATTATATATCTTTGCTTCATGATTAATTCATTAGTATTGAAATGAGTTTAGTAAATTCTTTAGAGAGTATTGGCGAATACGTTGTTCTGATGAAGCGAACGATGTCACCACCGGATAGAATGAGAGAGTTTTTTAAGGAGTTCTCGAAAGAAACATATAAGTTGGGTGTAAATTCAATTTGGCTGGTAGTGATTATCTCGTTTTTTATTGGGGCAGTAATCGTAATGCAAATAGCGCTTAATATTGACTCGCCCTTGTTGCCTAGATTTACTGTGGGTGTTGTTTCCCGTGAGATTATATTGCTTGAGTTTTCATCAACAATAATGTGCTTAATTTTATCAGGAAAGGTTGGTTCGAACATAGCCTCTGAAGTTGGGACTATGAGGGTTACAGAGCAAATTGATGCTTTGGAAATTATGGGTGTTAACTCAGCCAATTATCTTATAATGCCAAAGATAACAGCATTTGTGGCTTTTATGCCTGTGTTAGTTATTGTGAGTATGTTTTTAGGATTGTTTGGTGGCTATGTCATTTGCTTGATAACTGGTGTTCCCCCAGTATCTACTTATGTATATGGGATTCAGTTCTTTTTTAGAGAGCGGTTTGTGTGGTCTTCAATAATTAAATCAATGCTGTATGGCTTTATCATAGCTTCTGTATCTGCTTATTATGGATATTACGTAAAGGGAGGATCGCTAGAGGTTGGCAAAGCAAGTACGGATTCGGTAGTAATAAATAATATATTAATTTTGGCAACAGATCTTGTTTTCACCAACTTAATGTCGTAGGGTAAGAGATGATTGAAGTAAAGAACTTGACTAAGCAGTTTGATGGGCGTGTTGTACTTAACGATATCAGCACAAGTTTTAAAGAGGGTGGTGTCAACATGATTATTGGCAAAAGCGGATCTGGAAAAACTGTTTTTCTAAAATGCTTAATTGGTTTGATTGAACCTACGGAGGGCGAGATTAACTATGAGGGGCGCAATATTGTTAATATGCGCAATCGTGACATGAAGCGATTGAGACGAGATATGGGAATGATGTTTCAAGGCTCAGCACTTTTTGATTCGAGAACAGTTCTGGAAAACGTAATGTTTCCATTAGATATATTTTCAAGAAAAAACAAACGAGAAAGAAGAAAAAGAGCTGAGTTTTGCTTAGAGAGAGTTAACTTACAAGATGCTGCGGATTTGTATCCTTCAGAAATTTCAGGGGGAATGATGAAGCGAGTGGCAATAGCTCGCGCAATAGCACTCAATCCTAAGTACTTATTTTGTGATGAACCAAACTCTGGACTTGACCCTAAAACTTCGCAGCTAATAGATGAGCTGATTGCTGACATAACAAGTGATTTGGGAATAACATCAATTGTTGTTTCTCACGATATGAACTCTGTAATGAATATTGGTGATGAGATAATATTCTTAAACGAGGGAGTTTTGGAATGGACAGGCACCAAGGAAACTATATTGGATTCGGATAATGAAAAGCTAAATGAGTTTGTTTTTGTCTCCGATTTATTTAAAAAAATTAAAGGGGGAGACACGGATATTTAGCCCGCAAATCAGTGTTACAATATGGGGGTATAATTTTTATGCAAGGGTAGTAAACAATTACCCGAAATAATTGTTATTCAGACAGCAATAGGAGAATATTTTCCTTTAAAACCACTAAAAATAAGAATAAAAAACGATGAACGGCGCAAATAATATTATTGCCGTTTTTTTTAATATATAGTTATGGCTAATTTATTACAAATAAAAAATCTACATGCAGTAGTAGATAATAAAGAGATTTTGAAAGGAGTAAATCTCGAGATTAATAAAGGCGAGATTCATGCAATTATGGGTCCAAATGGTTCTGGAAAGAGTACTTTGGCATCTGTTTTGACAGGCAATCCCAAATTTGAGGTTACAAAAGGTAGCATAATATATAAAGGGGAAGAACTATTGGAGATGGACCCTTCTGATAGAGCCAAAGAGGGTATATTTTTGAGTTTCCAATATCCAGTAGAAATACCTGGCGTTAGTATGGTTAATTTTATGAGATCAGCTCTTAATGAGCAGAGAAAATATAAAGGTGAAGATCCAATCTCAGCAGGAGACTTTTTAAAGCTAATGCGCGAAAAGCGTGAGCTGTTGAATATTGATAGCCAACTAGTGAGTCGTTCGGTAAACGAAGGATTCTCGGGAGGAGAGAAAAAAAGAAATGAAATATTTCAGATGGCTATGCTCGATCCAACTTTAGCAATATTGGACGAAACTGACTCAGGATTAGATATTGATGCTTTGAGAATTGTAGCGGAAGGAGTTAATAAACTACACACTCCAGAAAAATCAGCTATTGTAATTACTCACTACCAGAGATTATTAGAGTATATCAAACCAGACATTGTTCATGTGCTTGGCAATGGAAAAATCATCAAAACAGGTGGTCCAGAGTTGGCGCTTGAATTGGAAGAGAAGGGATATGACTGGATTATTAATCACTAACTAAAGCACCAATTAAATGATAGAACAACAATATCTCGATTTATTTAACGACAACAGGAGCCAAATCGACAAGAATTCTGTAAAAGGAATGAATCGTCATCGTGATGCTGCTTTTGATGCATTTAATAAGTCGGGTTTTCCAACTTCGAAACTAGAAGATTATAGAAATACCAATATCGCTCGTTTTTTTGATGCTGATCTTGGTCTGAATATAAATAATTTACCTACGGAAACTGATCCGTATGACGCTTTTAAATGCGATGTTCCTAATTTAAACACACATCTCTATTTCATGATTAACGATTGTTATTATGATAAGGATGAAAAGGAATCACCATTCAAAAAAGGGGTATTTGTAGGTAGCATGAAGAGGTTTGCTGAGAAGCATTCTAAAGTATTTAAAAAGTATTATGCTCAAATAGCTAAGGTTGATGATAATGGCTCAATTGCCTACAACACTATGTTTGCTCAAGATGGGTTTGTGGTGTATGTGCCAGAAAACACTATAATTGAACAACCTTTGCAATTAGTAAATCTGCTTAAGAGTAATGTTGATATGAATGTCAATAGAAGGGTGCTTGTTATAGCAGAGAAAAATGCCCAAGTGAAGTTATTGACTTGCGATCACACTGTTGATGATGTTGAGTTTGTGATTACTCAAGTGACTGAGATTTTTGCAGATAGGGATGCACAGGTGGATGTGTATGAATTAGAAGAGAACTCTTTTAAAACGAAAAAAATCAATAACTTGTTTGCCGAGCAGAGAGAAAATTCGCATGTGAATGTTTCGGGTATCACACTACATAACGGTACAACAAGAAATAACTACACTTTCCGATTACTGGGTGAATATGCTGAGGCGCACATTGGTGGGCTTGCAGTAACTGATAAAGAGCAGCATGTTGATAACTATGCATTTTTAGATCACGCCGTTCCTAACTGTCATAGTAATGAGCTTTTCAAATATGCTTTGAATGATAAGTCAACTGGCGTTTTTTGCGGAAAGATTTTGGTGGAGCTAGATGCTCAAAAAACTCTTGCATATCAAGATAACAAGAACTTGCTTATTTCAGAAGATGCTAGAATGTATTCGAAACCTCAACTCGAAATATATGCCGATGATGTTAAGTGTTCTCATGGTCTAACTACGGGACACCTTGATGATGATGCTTTATTTTATCTGCAAGCCAGAGGAATATCTGAAGAAGAGGCGCGAATGATGTTGATGGTAGCATTCACTAAAGATGTCGTAGAAATGATTAGAATAGAATCGTTACGTGAGCGTTTGGAGGATTTGATAGATAAAAGATTCCGTGGTGAGCTTATGAGATGCGGTAACTGTGAGGTATGTAAGTAACAGCAACCTCTTTGTTTAAATATTTGATGTCACTATTTCAGTTAATAACTCTATTACCCAAGTGGTGATGAGGATAACTAATA
>CAYFSV010000048.1:0-14103 GCA_964345815.1 uncultured Proteiniphilum sp.
AATTTAATAATTTGAGCTTATTTCCATGTTCCGAGAGTCTCAAATAGTAAAATTGAGGCTAATTCCATGTTCCGAGAGTCTCAAATAGTAAAATTGGGGCTAATTCCATGTTCCGAGAGTCTCAAATAGTAAAATTGGACCTATTTCCATCTTCCGAGAGGCTCAAATTTGGTAATTAGTCCTTTTTCTTCGGTTCGGAAAACTCTTAAGGATATTCGTAAGTGGGTTTGATGATATATATATGTGCACAATCTATCATTAAGTTACACACGGTTTCACAATTAAAAAGAAACCGCAGTGTGCAAGATGCTATATTTATAGAAAGAGACGCTAAAATAATATACCAGATTAAACAGTAGACTAATAAATTTTTAGACTATTTTTGTGTGGATATCATTAGAGTATTTAATATATTACTGAATTATAACCATTATGAACTACGAACAGATTTTTGCACAAATATTTGAGGATTTGAAGAGTGTTGAGAACAATGGGAAGGTTGCTGATTATATTCCTGAGCTTGCACATGTGAACGCTAATCATTTTGGAGTGAATTTAACTACAATTGATGGACAACAATTTAGCTATGGTGATGCAGATATTCGCTTTTCAATACAGAGTATTGCAAAGGTGTTCTCGTTTGTCCTAGCATATTCTATAGTGAAAAGTGATATATGGAAACGTATGGATCTTGAACCAGCTGGGACACCATTCAATTCGCTTGTTCAATTGGAACATGATAGAGGTGTTCCTCGAAATCCATTTGTAAATGCTGGTGGTATTGTTGTATGTGATATCTTGGTAAGTGAATTGGAAAACCCGAAGTCCGAAACTCTCGAGTTCATAAGAAGCTTATCAGGAAACAACTCTATTAATTATAATAAAAGAGTGTCAGACTCGGAGAAGTCAAATGGATTTCGCAACTATGCACTTGTTAATCTGATGAAGTCATTTGGGAATATTCATAATGATATTGATGAGGTTATGGATTTGTATTTCAGCATATGCTCAATTGATATGAACTGTAAAGAGCTTTCTGAGTCATTTTTGTTTTTGGCAAATAATGGCAAGGTTCCATATTCTGGACAGCAAATATTATCATCAAGTAGAACAAAACGGACAAATGCTTTGATGCAAACATGTGGTTTTTATGACGAAGCCGGACAGTTCACTTTCAAGGTGGGGCTGCCAGGAAAAAGTGGTGTGGGAGGCGGTATAGTTGCTATTCATCCACAAAAATACTCAATATCGGTGTGGAGCCCACGCTTGAATGAAAAAGGAAACTCTTTTTTAGGCATGTTGTTTCTAGAAGAGTTTACTACCAAAACTGAATTATCAATTTTCTAAAACATGTGTCATAGTTAGTACAAAGAGTTTGTGTGATAACTATTAAATAACCCAAAAAGACATGGACGTATTGTCTTTTAGAGTGAAATAGACTATTTTTGTAAAAAATATTTGAACATAGGGAGCTAAATGAAATTTGACTTAAAAGAACGAACGCCCCAATTGGTGGCAATCATAGGAGTATTGGTTTTGATTATTGTTGTTGCTTTATTTTATATAGGCAATAAAAACAAGCAGATATCAACCATGGAGCAGCAATTTACTGTGGATAAGCAAGAGCTTGAGGATGAATACGAAGCTATATCAATGCAATATGAGGGCTTCAAGTTTAGTGTGCAAAATGATTCGCTATTATATAAACTAGAGAATGAGCAAGCAAAAGTTCAACGTTTGCAAGAAGAATTGCGAGTAACTGATGCTGCAAACAAAGCAGAGATAAGCAGATTGAAAAATGAGCTGGCGACACTTAGAAAAGTTTTAAAGTCGTATGTTCAGCAAATAGACTCTTTGCACAGACTAAACACTGAACTGCAAGAGAAGAATGAACAAATAACGCAACAATATCAGCAAACGAGCCGTACTCTCACAAAGGTTTCTCAAGAAAGAGAGCAACTTAGCGAAAAAGTCTCATTAGCTTCAAAGCTTGATGCCACAGGAATAGGCATAAAAGCTGTAAATGATAGAGGAAGAGAGCAAAAACGATTAAGCAGGAGCTCGCAATTTGTACTTTCATTTATGATAACCAAAAACATTACTGCACAGCCAGGCGAGAGAACTATCTATGCTCGAATAATGACCCCTGATGGTGGTGTATTAAGCAAAAGTGCATCCAACACTTTCCCATACGAAAATGGTAATATTCAGTATTCGATAAAAAGAATAATAGAATATGGTGGTGAGGAAGTTAGTGTTACAATGTATTGGGATATCGAAGAGTTTTTGATGGCAGGAACGTACAAGGTTGATATCTTTGCAGACGGAAATCATATAGGATCAACATCATTTTCTATGCAGGAGTAAGGTTGATTTATTTAATAATAAAAAACGGTCTCGTAAGTTTTTGCGAGACCGTTTGTTGTTTAATGTTGTGACCAAATAATTAAAATGACCACTTCTCTGAGGTACTTGCTTTTGATGTTGTATTCATCGGAGTTTGTGCCTCAGTTTTAATTGCTCTAGTTGTGTTTGTATTAACTTTGCCAGCTCCTTGATAGTATTCTAATGCACGTGGCAGTATTTGTTTTATTCGCTCAATTCTTTTTGTATCTGCAGGGTGGGTGCTCAATGCTTCAGGAACTGATCCTCCACCAGCGCTTTGCGACATTCGTATCCAAAATGGAACTGCTACTTCTGGATTATATCCCGCTAAAGCCATCACAATGAGTCCTATTTCATCAGCCTCTAGCTCTTGCTTGCGAGCATAGGGTAGCATTACACCAAGTTGAGCTCCTATACCAAAAACCTGCTGACCTATTTGTGCACCTGCCGAACTGCCTAATATTCCTCCTGCAATTGCGCCTCCGTATTCTAATGCGACTTGTTGACTAATTCTCTCATTTGAGTGATGTGCAATGACGTGGGCTACTTCGTGTCCCAACACAACTGCTAGTGCTTCCTCAGTTTGAGTTACAGGTAATAAGCCTTCTAGAACTACGATTTTGCCTCCAGGCATTGCAAAAGCATTAACACTATTTTCTTTCACTAAATTAAACTCCCACTGATAGTTCTTTAGCTCAGATTCATATCCATTGCTTTTATAGAAAGTTTCTACAGCGGATGCAATTCGAGTTCCCACCCTGTTTACCATTTCTGCATTTGCAGTGCCTCGCTCAACTGGGGCTGTACGCATAAACTCTTGATATTGTTGCAGGCTTAGGGCTAGCACTTGCTCGTTAGAGACAAGAGATAACTGTCGCCTACCAGTAAATGGAACACTTCCGCATGACTGAAGAACAATTAAAATAATTGCTGCCATAATCGGAAATCTAACAAACTTAGAATAATAATTTTTTGTCATAGTTTCAATTTTTATTTTGTGTATTTTGTTTTGTTGTTATGTCAAACAAAGATAGAGAAAATATGAATACAATAAGATGTGTTTTAAAAGTGTGTAAGTATTTGTTTAAAATCTATATCGGTCATAAACAATAAGTATATCTTATTTATCAAAGAATGTCATCTCATTCACAATAAATAGTTTTATTTTTGCTGACTAATAAAAAGAATAAAGATTGTAATGTTTTCCGAAAAAGAAATATTTCAGCGTACGGAACTGCTTATGGGCAGTGATTATATAGCAAAAGCAAAACAAAAAAAGGTTATCATTTTTGGAGTTGGTGGGGTAGGTAGCTGGTGTGCCGAAATGTTGATAAGAAGTGGTGTAGGGCACATCACAATTGTTGACTCGGATGATGTGGCTGTATCAAATATAAATCGTCAGCTGATGGCTACAACACAAACAGTTGGCAAATCTAAGGTTGATGTTTTAAAACAACGCCTACTCGAAATAAACCCTTTCTCAACTGTGGATGCGGTTAAAGCTGTTTATGATCCCAAAAGTTATCAGATTTTTGAGTTGCAAAAGTATGATTATATAATTGATGCGATTGATAGTCTCTCCAACAAGGTTCATCTTCTTAGGTATGCGAGTGAGATGCCAGGAGTGTTGTTTTCATCAATGGGTGCTGCGCTTAAAACTGACCCAACTAAGATTAAAGTTGCCGAGTTTTGGAAAGTAAAAGGTTGTCCTTTAGGGGCTGCGCTTCGTGCCAGAGTCAAAAAACTAGGTGGGGTTAAAAAGAAGTTTCTTTGTGTATATAGTGATGAGGTTAGGGAAAATAAAGGTGCCGAAGCCACCATTAGCTCTAATGCTCCTTCATCATCATCCCAATGGGATGCAAAAAAAGCTCGAATTAATGGAACCATGTCATTTATGCCTTCGATGGTTGGAATGACACTTGCATCTTTGGTTGTTAATCATATTGATGGAGATGAGAATGCCATTATTTTAGAATAAGCTATCATTTTGTTATATTTGTGCTTTGTTTAATTTAAACTGCCAATACTTAAGAGAATGGATAATAAAAAGTTTCAGAATGAAGCCTTAGCACCTATGCATACAACCGAACATATTTTAAATCAAACAATGGTGAGGATGTTTGGATGCGAGCGCTCTAAAAATGCTCATATAGAACGACGAAAATCAAAGTGTGATTATATATTACCAATGCAACTCACAGAAATTCAGGTTAAGGAAATTGAGGATAAAGTAAATGAAGTGATAAGTCAGAATCTTTTTGTTACAGAAGAGTTTGTTTCATATAAAGAGGCTTCAAAAATTGTGGACATGTCGAAACTGCCAAAAGATATTGAAGATGAACTTCGCTTGATACGAGTTGGTAGCTATGATGTTTGCGCTTGTATTGGAGTTCATGTAAATAATACATCTGAGATAGGTCGATTCAAGATAACAACTCATGATTATCTGGAAAACAGATGGCGAGTTAGATTCAGGTTGCTATAGCATCCAATCAAAACTAGATAAAAGCATATAATAAAAAGATGGTACAAATATCAAAGAGTACAATATTCTCAGAGCTACTTATTTCACATAGCTTTTTGATTCCGACAATTAATAGGTTTGGTATTAGATTGGGAGTCGAAAAAAAAACAATAGCTAGGATATGTAAGGAGCATAATATTGATGTTGATTTTTTTATTATAATATTGCGTTTCTACTTAAATGATGAGCCTAGTTTAGATGATTTAAACTATTCTTTTGACCCTGCTCAAGTACTTGAATATCTAAAGACTACAATAGAACATTTCTCCCAGGTTTCGATACCAAATATTGAAAAGCACCTTTCTCCTCTTATTGCTATGAGCGATTCTGAAAATGAAGAACTGAAGGTTCTTAATAATATCCTATCTCATTTTAAAGCCGACTTCAATCTACATATGCAGCAAGATATACAACAAATAACAGAATATCCTTGCGGTCTTCTTGGAGATCTAAAAAGCATCTTAATAAGGCATATCTCAGGCAATTACAATCAAAATCTAGCCTATGCGGTAATCTTTTCAATCGATTATCTCGAAAAGGAACTTTTACTACATAATCGTATATTTAACTTATTGTTGCGACCAAAGTTAGATGAAATGGATTTAAAAAATATTGAGAATTTAAATCATGTAGTATCCGATGATCAAAAGATTAGTGATATCGAATGTCATCTAACAAATCGTGAAGTGGAGATACTTAAACTAATAGTGCAAGGATATATAAATAAAGAGATTGCCGAAAAGCTAAATATCAGTTTAAACACAGTGCTTTCTCACCGAAAAAACATAATTTCAAAAACAGGTATAAAGACAGTTTCAGGACTAACATTTTATGCTATTTCGAATGGATTAGTATCCTCGGGAAATTTTAAGATTTGAGGTTAGTTATTACCACGGCAGTAAATGATTAAAATGAGATACATACGATACATTTGAAAATAGATAATTATAATTGTATGAAAAATAGAACAATAGCCTTTGTGGCAAACTTCATTGGCATCTTTCTTTTTGGGATTTCAATGGTAATTATTGGTGCCATTTTGCCAATATTAAAAAGCAGGTTTGGCATTTCAGATATCGAAGCAGGCGGCTTATTCTCGGTGCTTCCACTTGGCTTAATAATAGGCTCTATTTCTTTTGGACCTATTGTGGATAAGTTTGGTTATCGAGGTGTTCTATCTGTAGCTTCATTGTTTCTAGCTTTGGGCTTCTTAGGCATAGCACACTCTCCAACAATGAGTTTGCTGAGTGTCTGCATTTTCTTTTTTGGCGTTGGGGGAGGAACCATAAATGGAGGAACAAGTGCCTTGGTTTCCGATTTAAGCGAGGGTAAGAGTAAGATAATAAATCTAACTTGGCTTGGAATGTTCTATGGTGTTGGGGCTTTTAGTATGCCTTTGGCACTTAGTTTGATAGGCGATGGTTATTTAATTTTTGTGCTGTATGCAGCAATGTTCCTCAGTTTGCTTTCAGCAGTTGCGTTCTTGACAATAAACTATCCACTAACAGTTGTGAAAGAGAAAGTAACTATAAAACTCATACCCACATTTATAAGAAGTAAACTATTTATGGCTATTGCTTTTTTTCTGTTTTTTCAATCAGCTCTAGAGGCATTGGTTAATAATTGGACAGTATCGTTTTTTATTAATTCATTAAATGTTAGTCAAAGCAAGGCGTTGATGGCTCTGTCATATTCTGTTTTGGGGCTTATCTTGATGAGATTGTTGATAGGTAGCTTACTAAAAAACATTGCACACAACAAACTTATATTGATTTCTCTTTTGCTACTTATTGTAGGTTCAAGCGGTTTGTTGCTAGACATCTATGTTGCCAACATTATCAGCATGATGTTATTAGGAGCGGGATTAGCTTCGGGTTTTCCAGTTATGCTTGGTTTGGTTGGCGAGATGTTTAAAGAAAGTTCAGGCACAGCTTTTAGCTTTGCTATGTTGATAGCTTTGATAGGAAACACGATAATTAATTATATAACTGGGGTGGTAACAAATACTTTTGGAATGCAAACCTATCTATACATTGTGATGTCAGTTATAGTGTGTATGGCTTTAATCTTTGTCTTAATCAGAAGGCTTGATAAGTCTTAGATTGTGTGGTTTATTAGAGTGAAACGAACAATAAAATGCGTGGGTAATAAAATGTTAGTCACTTTTTCATTGTGTGTATGGACACAATATCTTAAATTTACAACTTATAAAAATAAATATCAATTCTAAAAAACAAATCTAATGAGGAAGATTACTCTTTTCACAACGCTACTTTTTTTTATTATCATGGGTGTGAATGCCCAAGTCCTTCAATTTAAATCGGGCGAAAGCTTCAAGATTGTTCAGTTTACCGATGTTCATTTCAAGCCAAATGTTGCTGCATCAGATACTGCAATTATATTAATAAAGGAGATTCTTGAAAATGAGAATCCTGACTTTGTTGTTTTTACAGGAGATGTGGCATGGGCAAAACCAGCTAAAGATTGTTTTGATGCAGCCTTAGCACCAGTTATCGAAAAAGGAATTCCATGGGCTTATGTAAATGGAAATCATGATGATGAACAAGGTTGGACTAGAACCCAAATAATGGACTATCTTGTAACCCAACCCAATTGCATGGCTCTTCATGGAGATAAAAACCTTAAGGGAGAGGGCAACTATGTGATAGAGCTTCGTTCGTCTGAAGACAAAGATAAAATAGAAACACTATTTTATTTCATGGACTCGGGAGCTTATAACAACAAACATAAAAACGTTGGTTGGTCCTACGATTGGTTCGGACACGAGCAAGTTAGCTGGTACAGAAATCAAAGTGCAGCCTATACGGCTCAAAATGATGGCAAGCCCTATCGTGCATTGGCTTTCTTCCACATTCCATTGGCTGAGTATCCAATTATGAGTGCCAAAAAAGACGAACTTATTGGTAGCTATAAAGAAGCTGAGTGTAATGGTAAAATAAATACAGGAATGTTTGCTGCTATGATTGAGTCGGGAGATGTGATAGGCACATTTTGTGGACACGATCACGACAATGATTATATTGGAAACTATATGGGAATAGGACTTGCCTATGGCAGATATAGTGGTGGCAATACAGTGTACAACAACCTTGGAAAGAATGGTTGTCGTGTGATAACACTAAACGAAGGTGAGGCTGGTTTTTCTACCTATATCCGTTTAAGAGGTGGCGAAAAAATTCACCCAGTAACTTTTCCTGATAGCTTCAAGAAAGAAGAGAAAAAGTAATTTAATTGCTTTAATATTTAATAAGTTAGGGGATGGCTCAAAAGTCATCCCCTAATTATTAACTTTGCACCAACAATCAATAATAATCATATGTTCAACATTTCGTTTCCCACATATCAGCCTCAAACTTTGGCAATAAAGCTAAAGCCATCCTCCGAGAAGTTGCTGCTGCAATCGGCTCATCCATGGATATACTCAGACAGTATAGATAGAATAAATAAAAAAGGTGAGGCAGGGGACATTGCAGTTTTGTTTCGCCAAAAAACTAATAAAGTTATGGGTGTTGGGCTCTATGATCCCGAATCTCCAATCGTAATAAAAATGCTGCATTACTATGGAGGTGCAAGTCTTGACAAAGAATTTTTTTCAGGCTTGATAAAAACTGCCTATGGAAAGTGAAAGCCTCTTTTGCAAACTGCCACAAATAGCTATCGACTAATCTTTGGCGAAAATGATGGTTTGCCGGGATTAATTGTTGACGTATATGCCGATGTGGCAGTAGTACAGCTCCATTATCCCATCTGGATTCCCTATCTCGAAATTGTATTGGAGTCTATCGTTAGCGTCATAAAGCCATCTAGCATTGTAATCCGCTTAAATAGGCTAATGCAAAGTATCAAAAACAATCCCTTTGAGGATGGGCAGGTTGTTTATGGTAGCTTAGCCAATGAGGTTGTTGTTTTTAATGAACACGGAATTCAGTTTTCTGCCAATGTGATAAAGGGACACAAGACGGGCTATTTTCTTGATCATCGTGAAAATAGAAAGAGAGTGGGCGAGCTATCTAAAAACAAAACAGTATTGGATGTTTTTGCTTATGCTGGAGGATTCTCTGTTCATGCTCTTGTGGGTGGTGCAAAGATGGTTACTAGTGTTGACATAAGCAAGCCTTGGAGCTAGCCAAAGATAATGCACACCTAAACAAGTTTAGGGGCAAGCACATCACAATTGCTGGTGATGCATTTGAAATTTTAGAGCAAATGCGCTCAAAACGACAGCAGTTTGACATTGTCGTAATCGATCCACCATCTTTTGCCAAATCAGAATCGGGCACAGATATAGCACTCAAAAAGTATAGACAATTAGCTAGCCTAGGAGCTTCTCTTGTGTCGAAACATGGCTATCTTGTGTTAGCTTCATGCTCTTCACGAGTTAGTGCCCAACAATTTTTTAGCGAGATTGAAACAGCATTGATGATGTCTCGCAATTCATTTGAAAAGCTAGATAAAACATTTCATGATATCGATCATCCAATATCCTTCAAGGAGGGTGCCTATCTCAAATGTGGATACTACAAAAGAGTGAAATAAAATAAATGGGTTGCCACAATCATGCGACTACCCATTATTGTTATTTATATAATTAGATCTGTTTTTAGACGTGGTGTTTTACCCAACTCACATAAAGAACTAATGTGGTTGTCAGAACCCAAATCTAAAGTTCAAAGAGGAATTCATACCTACAGTCCCGTAATATTTATCGATATGCCCCCTGAAAACCACCTCCTTGCCCAATATATTTCTATTATCGTTCAGGTTTAATTCATTTCTCATATCTCCTGTCTTAAGAAATACAGGAAAAGTATTCTCTCCATCCTTCTCATTTGGTGATGATGCAATTGCAATGCATGTCTCTTTAATTGTGTCAATAGAAAGGTCGTTTGAGAATGATTTCACAGTAGTACCAGTGTAGTGCCCCACGATATATCCTTTTACCCAAACATCTTTTTCTTGTCCAATTTTCTTAGCCTGCTCAACCGAGTATGGATAATTTTCACCACCATCACCTCCACCACTATTATTGTCATCGCCACCACCAGGCACCTCTTCGCCTTTGCCTAGTGTAATCTCTTCGCTAGGACCCTCAATCCAAGGATTGATTGAGGAACTAGGATTTATCACAACGCTAATCTCTGCATCTTCCGACTCGAAGTTCACCTTTATCTGATATGTATATCCAGGTTCTAGCGACTCTATCAAGTTTAGCTTTTCTAAATTGAAGGTATGCGATAAGTTGTTGTTTATCACCTCCAAAACAACTCCTTTCATATTGTTGTTAGGAATCAATATTGCATCCGAAACGTCACCATCCCTATTTGTTTTCATTTTTACATTTCCTTTCGTAAGATATGTGATACTGCCATCAACAAGCGAAAAATCTCCCTTCACGTTCACACCCTTAAGCACCACTCTGGTGTTGCTCAATGATGTATTGCTACCGTTAATATTAACCCTGATTTTTGATAATGCAGGACTAAAATTCAAGTTGACATTTTTGTCAATTCTGCTCAACCCCTTCTCGTTGTTTGAGTACAATAGATTGATATCGCTTTGATTGTCTTGAACAGATACATCAATGGGAATTTTAAAACTCTTAGTTGCCTTCTCCGAATAGGGGTAGTAGGCAACAAAATCAACTTTTGCACCATTATTCGGAAACTTGATGTCCTCGGAGTCGTTGTTGGGAATGAATCTTCCATCCCCATTAGTAACATACTTTCCATTGCCATGTAGCAACGATGATGCCGAAAGCTCACTCCCAGATTTAATCATATAAATGCCAATCATGTCGTCAGCTTCCCAATCATAGTAGGTTGCCCGAGTTTTAGATTTGTTAATTCGTGCATTCACTTTAATACAAGGATCTAGAATTGATGTGTCAATTTTGTCTCCTTCGCACGAGTTGAAAGCTATCAAAAGAATGATAACTAGTGGGTAATAGTAATAGTTCATAGTACGTATGCGTTTTAAATATTAAAAGATTTGAAAGCAAATATAGTTAATGCTATTTTAAAAACAAGTCAAATGTGAATAAATATTATTGATATGTCTCTTTGTTGGAATATTTTAGTATGTTTACTCCTCAAAATATCAGTAATAAAAAAATAAAGTTAATTATGAAGAGAGTCTTAATAACTTATCCTATCAATAAAGATGTAATAAAAGAATTGTGCAACAAGTTTGAAGTTCATATCTCAGATGAGAAAGGGTATAACCGACAGCAGGTTCTAGAAATTATTAAGGACTATGATGTTTTAGTTCCCAATTTTGGCTTTTATACAGATCAGGAGATTATGGACAAAGCCCCAAAGCTAGAGTTAATTTCTAATTATGGGGTGGGCTACAACAATATAGATGTAGATTATGCTACCAAAAAGGGGATAGTGGTTGCAAACACTCCCAAATCAACTTGCGAACCTACTGCCGAACTTGCTTTTGCACTACTTTTGGCTGCAGGACGCAGGATTGGATACTACGACAGAAAACTTAGAGAGCCACGTGCCATAGATTGGAGTATTTATGGTGATCCAGGAGTCTCAATATTCGGTAAAACATTAGGGGTAATTGGGATGGGAAGAATTGGACAGGCTATTGCTCGTCGTGCTGTGGCATCGGGAATGACAGTTATTTATCATAATAGAAACAGGCTATCACCAGAGATAGAAAACAGATATGGTGCTAAATATGTTTCTTTTGAACAGTTGCTACAAACAGCCGATTATGTATCGCTAAATGCGCCATCAACCCCTGAAACTATAAAACTAATTGGTGAAAAAGAGTTATTGATGATGAAACCAACTTCAGTTTTTATAAACACGGCACGAGGAAACATGGTTGACGAGGCTGCTCTAGCTAAAGTTCTTAAACAAGAGAAAATTTTTGCCGCAGGACTGGATGTTTATGAAAATGAACCAAAAATTCACCCCGAACTTCTTGAACTTGACAATGTTGTGCTGGCTCCTCATGCTGGCACCAAAACAATTGAAGATAGAGATAATATGGCAATTGAGATGGCACAAAACATCATCGGTTATTATGAGAAAAAATATCCCATTTCGAGAGTAAATTAAATAATAACAATTGAAGATAATATCTAACTTTGCAGTCGCACTAGATTTTAACCACCTTGATGGGCAAAACATCTAGTGCAATATACTGCATAATGAAATGAAACAAGAAAACAACGATAAATTCGAAAATTACAAGGTTGTCACAGGCGAGCTACCAAACGGACTACGCATAATTCATATGCCATTTCCCTCCGAAATTTCATATTGCGGAGTGGTGGTCAACACAGGCTCTAGAGACGAGTATGATGATGAGCATGGCATGGCTCATTTTGTTGAACATCTCCTGTTTAAGGGCACTAAGCGAAGACGAGCTCATCACATAATTAATAGAATGGAAAATGTGGGTGGTGAGCTGAATGCCTACACAACCAAAGAGGAAACTTTTATTTACGCCACTTTTCTTACCGAATATTTTGATAGGGCTATTGAGCTAGTGAGCGATGTGGTTTGCAATTCTGTATTTCCCGAAAATCAGGTTGACAAAGAGCGAGAGGTTATTTTAGACGAAATAAACAGCTATGAGGATGTGCCTTCAGAATTGATATATGATGATTTTGAGAATATGATTTTCCAAAATAGTGACTTGGGACACTATATCTTGGGCTTGCCCGAAACTATATCTGAATTTGATACTCACAAAATAAAAACATTTTATAAAAGAGAGTATCGACCTGAAAATATGATTTTGTTTTCATTCGGCAAGACTCCTTTCAATAAAGTAACCAAGCTAAGTGAAAGGTTTTTTAAATTTGATAATCCAGATAAGCCATATATTAAAAAGCGAAAGCAAGTCGTAGTCAATCCATGTCAGTCGAGTGAAATAATAAAAAATACAACTCAATCACATGTGATGACTGGTGGATACTCAATGAATATGGATAGTGAAGATAGATTTGCATTGTATCTTCTCAACAATATTTTGGGTGGAGGCAATGCAAGCAGTAGGCTAAACAATTCGCTTCGCGAGAAAAACGGATTGGTTTATCATGTTGAATCTATAGTTACAACCTACACAGATATGGGACTCTTTGCAATTTATTTTGCTACTGATCACAAAAATGTGGAACGATGCTTGAGGCTTGCCAAAAAGCAAATGGAGCTGCTTTGCGACAAGCCACTCACCGCATCTCAACTTGCTACTGCCAAAAGAATGTATAAGGGGCATATGGGAATTGCTAGTGAAAACAATGAGGCGGTGGTGCTACGAATGGCTAAAAGTTTTTTGCACTACAATAATTATTTTCCTCTGGGTGATTTATTTAATAAAATAGACACAATTAGTGCTATTAAGCTTCAGGATATCGCTATAGAGACCTTTAAGCACAACAATTTCATGCAACTAAGATACATATGAAATGAATTCGATTTAGAAAAAATCTACAATGCTTCAATCTTTCAATGATGATTACAAAAGAAGATTTATCTTTGAAACCGCACTAAAAAAACATATGGAAAATGAAAGTTTCTTGAACATAATTCAAATTCTCTTGTTTAATTGACGTGCTTAATACGAGATTAAATTAATAAGCAAACTAACAAAAACAATTAAAAATTTAATTATGAAAAAATTTAAACTAACACTAATAGTAGCACTGCTAGCAGTGGCTACTGTGGCAAGTGCACAAGTGAGACTAGGAGTAAAAGGTGGTGTGAATGCATCTAACTTTAATGGACAAGACAACAACAAAGCCAAAATTGGCTTCAACGTGGGTGTATCAGCCGACTATGATTTTGCACCTAATGTGGGGCTTCAATCGGGATTGTTTGCAACCACTAAGGGTTTCAAATATGAAGGAAACTCTCTAGAGTATTCTGACAATCTTATTTATTTGCAACTACCAGTTCACATAGCTTATAAAATAGATGTTACCCCTGGAACACGTGTATTCTTGCATGCAGGTCCATATGCAGCATATGGAATTGCAGGAAAACGTTCACTTTCTGTAGGTTCGCTTGAGGGGTCATCCGATAAAGTTTTTGGTGACAGCGCTGGTCAATATAAAGCTTTTGATGCTGGTTTGGGTATTGGTGCTGGAATCGAACTAGGACAACTATTCTTTGACCTTGGTTGGGATATGGGACTGGTGGATATTTCAA
>CAYFSV010000048.1:14203-16443 GCA_964345815.1 uncultured Proteiniphilum sp.
CTAGGACAACTATTCTTTGACCTTGGTTGGGATATGGGACTGGTGGATATTTCAAACACATCGAGGTCTATTAAAAACCAAAATGCTTATCTGTCGGTAGGATTTAAATTCTAAGTATAAAAACTTACATAGTTCCTATATAAAAAAACATCGTTCATTTAATTGAACGATGTTTTTTTGTGTTCTAAAATATACAATCTGAGAGCTATTCCAAATAAGTGTATCCATACAATCCCGAACGATAGTTGGATAAAAACTCTTTTCCCTCTTCCAATGATATTCGCCCCTGTTTAACCGAGCTCATCACCCATGTTTCAACAGTTCTCACCAATTTCTTAGCATTATATTGAGCATACTCTAGTACATCCTCAACCGTTTCGCCATCAATGATTTGCTCAATCTTATGTCCATTTTCGGATGTGGTGATGTGCACCACATTGGTGTCGCCAAACAAATTGTGAAGGTCGCCCAAAATCTCTTGATAAGCTCCCACCAAGAAAACGCCCAAATAGTATGGTTCGCTTTTAGTTACCGAATGAACGGGAAGATATGGAGCATTGCTACCACCACTAGATATGTAGGTGGCAATTTTGCCATCGCTGTCGCAAGTAATATCTTGCAATATGGCAGTTCGCTCGGGTTTTTCGCCAAGTCGGTGAATTGGAATTATTGGAAACACCTGGTCAATTGCCCATGAGTCGGGTAGGGATTGAAACAGCGAGAAGTTGCAAAAATACTTGTCGGGAATTAGTGACGATAGTTGTCGTAATTCCTCGGGAGCATGTTTTGTTCTTCTTGTCAATATGTTTATCTCTTTTATGATTGAGAAATAGAGCTTTTCAACCTGAGCCCTTGTTTTCAAATCGAGCATGCCAAGGCTAAACATATCCAACGATTCTTCTCTAATCTGTTGTGCATCGTGCCATGCTTCAAGCATTCGGGGCTGTGTCAGCGAGTCCCAAATTTTGTATAGCTCTTTCACTAGCTCATGGTCATCCTCTTTGATATCAATCTCGTCGTCCCATTGGGGCATAGTAGCCGTTTCCAACACCTCAAACACCAACACCGAGTGATGAGCAGTGAGAGCTCTGCCCGATTCGGTAATGATTTTGGGATGAGGTATCTCATTTTTGTTTGCTGCATCCACAAATGCAAACACCGAGTCGTTTACATATTCCTGAATTGAATAGTTGATGCTGTTTTCGCTATATGATGAGCGAGTGCCGTCATAATCAACGCCCAAGCCGCCACCTATGTCGGCAAACTCAATGTTGAACCCAAGTGCATGTAGTTCAACGTAGAACTGCGCAGCCTCTCTAAGTGCTGTTTTAATTCTCCTGATTTTGGTGATTTGGCTGCCTATATGAAAGTGAATTAAGCGAAAACATTCCGTCATCTCTTCTTCCCTAAGCATATCTAAGGCTTCAAGCAGTTCGCTTGAGTTTAATCCAAATTTGCTTCCATCGCCTCCCGACTCTTCCCACTTGCCGCTTCCCGAGCTTGCAAGCTTGATTCGGATGCCAATATTGGGTTTCACTTTTAGGCGTTTGGCAATTTCAATGGTGAGTTTTAGTTCGTTTATTTTTTCAACAACTATAAACACCTGCTTGCCCATTTTTTGAGCCAACAGAGCTAGTTCAATATAGCTTTCGTCTTTGTATCCGTTGCAAATAATAATGGAATTTATGTCCGTGTTGATAGCCAACACGGCGTGCAATTCTGGCTTCGAACCTGCTTCCAGTCCAATGTTAAACTTCTTACCATGCGACACAAGTTCTTCAACCACTTGCCTCATTTGGTTCACCTTGATTGGATATACTATATAGTTTTGGGCATTGTAGCCATATTCTTTCGAAGCAATTTTGAAGCAGGTTGATATTTTTTCAATCCTATTGTCCAATATTTCAGGGAAACGAATCAAAACTGGTGCCGACACATCGCGAAGATACAACTCGTTCATCAAGTCATTTAAATCTACACTATGTCCTTCTTTCTTTCGGGGGCTCACTAGTACATTTCCTTTTTCGTTGATCGAGAAATAACCATTTCCCCAACCATCAATATTGTACAGTTCCTCCGAATCTTCAATACGCCATTTCCTCATTTTCGATAATTTATAAATAGTGAATAGTTTATTTTGCAAAAATAGAAATTAAATTGTGATTATTCCGTTTTGTGAGAAACTATAATACATTTCCGCACATGTGTTTTGCATCAAACCAAATGGTTTAGTCATTTCC
>CAYFSV010000049.1:0-2796 GCA_964345815.1 uncultured Proteiniphilum sp.
TCGCTATATTCCTACTTTTAAATGGATTTTCTTACATCGAACTCACGTTAAATATGGAAACAAGAAAAACTAATGCTACAACTGATTGTTATATTTGTATAATCAGTCATGAGTTTATTTAATATTTAAATAGTATGAAAAATAGAATTGTTGAAGCTGTAATTCTCAGTGTTGGATTAATCGTTTTAGGGTTCTTTGTGAAACAAGGAATCGAGAGCTTTCACACGCTCAATCGGGTAGTTAGTGTGAAGGGCTTGGCTGAAATGGAAGTTGAGGCTGATCGTGTGATATGGCCAATTGTGTTTAAGGATGTGAGCAATGATCTTAACTCGCTTTATGAAGATTACAATATCAAGAATCAAAAGGTTATTAGATTTTTGCAGAGTAATGGGATAGACATTGACGAAATTAGCACCTCGGCTCCAAAAGTTATTGATATGCAGGCTGAGCGATATGGCAACACTGATACTCCATACAGATATAATCTAACGTCGGTGATAACTGTTAGTTCTAGTAAAGTGGACTTAGTTCGCAAAATTTTATCACAACAGGGCGAGCTTCTTAAGCAAGGTGTTGCTGTGATAGGGGGTGATTATGAGTATAATATTCAGTTTACTTTTACTAAGCTGAATGATATAAAACCCGAAATGATAGAGTCGGCAACTAAAAATGCTCGTGAGGCTGCCTTGAAATTTGCAGAGGACTCGAACAGTAAATTGGGCAAAATAAAAACTGCCAACCAGGGGCAGTTTTCAATTTATGATAGAGATGCAAATACGCCACATATAAAAAATGTGCGCATCGTGAGCACCGTAGAATACTACTTAAAGGACTAGATTATTTCGACTTATTCTTTTTGCCAAACTCCTTGTCAATTTTAAGGAAAGGAACAATTAATAGAGTGGGGATTGTAGCTATCATCACTAAGGTGAAGAAGTTTACATACCCCATTTGTTCTTGTATCCATCCAGCAGCCATTCCCGGAATCATCATGCCGAGTGCCATAAATCCTGTGCATATTGAATAGTGTGCCGTTTTGTGCTCGCCTTCCGAAAAGTAAATAAGGTACAGCATATATGCCGTAAATCCAAACCCATAGCCCAGTTGCTCTACCGCAACCGCAACATTAATCCAGAAAAAGCTTTCGGGTTGCAACCATGCCAACACCAAATAAGCAGCATTGGGCAGTGTGATGGCTAGTGCCATGGGCCATATCCAATATTTCAGCCCTTTTTGAGAGGCTACAATTCCGCCCACAATTCCGCCTATGGTAAGTGCTATAACTCCAACGGTGCCATACACCAATCCCACTTCTCCGGTTTCAAGTCCCAAGCCTCCAACATCACGTCCGTCCAGCAAAAATGGTTGCGCCAGTTTCACTAGCATTGCTTCGGCAAGACGGTAAAGTAGCATAAAAGCAATGGCCATTCCTATACCCTTTTTTGTAAAGAATGAGGTGAATGTTCTGCCGAACTCATTTGCTACATCTCTAAATGTTTCGGTTTTTTTACCCTGATCGGATAAGGGTTTTGGAAGAATAATATGATGATATATCCAAAAAGCAATAAACAATCCTGCAAGAATAAAAAAAGTTATGCTCCATGAGAGAGGAATATTTCCTGTGCTTTTCTCAAAGAAACCTGCAAATATAATTAGTAGCCCTTGCCCCGCAATCATTGCCAATCTGTAGAATGTGCTACGAATACCAACAAAAAATGATTGATCTGAGTCGTCAAGGGCATGCATATAAAACCCATCGGCCGCAATGTCGTGAGTTGCCGAGCTAAAAGCTAATAGCCAAAAGAAAGCTAGCGAGGCTTTTAGGTAAAATGGGGTGGGAAGTGTGAATGCCACTCCAGCCATTCCAGCTCCAATCAGCAGCTGCATGGTGACTATCCACCATCTTTTTGTTTTTAAAATATCTACAAATGGGCTCCAAAATGGTTTTATTACCCATGGTAGATACAGCCAACTGGTGTAGAGTGCTATTTGGGTGTTTGACAACCCAAACCGCTTGTACATGATAACTGCCACTGTCATAACCACAACATAGGGTATGCCTTGTGCAAAATAGAGTGTTGGAACCCATGTCCATGGTGATTTTTTGTTCTTCATCTTTTTAGTAATTAGTTATGATTTTTGATTTTGGGAAATAATGATTTAGAATATCCATATAGTCATACCCTTCATTTGCCATTTCGGCGGCACCAATTTGACAAAGCCCCACGCCGTGTCCCCATCCAGCACCGGTTAATATAAACTTTTGAGGCACATCAAATTCATTTTTATCTAGTGCATCAACTACAAATGCTGAGCTGTATAGATGTGATTTAGATAGAGTGCGTCTGATTTCTAGCTCCTTGCCAATAACGCGTTGCTTTTTAGTGCCAACTATCACCATTTTGATTAGCCTGCCTGAAGTTCCTCTTTCCACTGGCATTAAATCTATAATGTCGCCATAATCTATTCCTGATCGCTCTTTTATTAGTTGCGAAAGTTCTTGTTGTGTGTATTCAACTTTCCATCTAAAGAAATCGGCAGTCTCTTGATCATAGTCGTTAAGAACCTGTTTTAGCACCTCTTTATTGTTTGTGTTGCAAAATGCTTTTGGCGATGATCGTATCCATGTTTCTGCTTCCACTTCGTTGGTCAAGTTAGGTGTTGATGTGGCTTCGCTTATTAAATCTAGCTTCCCTTGAAGATATGGATGAGCAACTGGCTCCCACACATTTTCAAATGTCTCCATCATGCCTCCACAGCATTTTGAGAAACGTGCATCACAAATTTTGTCATCAT
>CAYFSV010000049.1:2896-16229 GCA_964345815.1 uncultured Proteiniphilum sp.
TCCATCATGCCTCCACAGCATTTTGAGAAACGTGCATCACAAATTTTGTCATCATACATCAGCACCTCACCTCTGGTCATGTCGATTACTTTTTGCACTGTTTCGGTGGTTTGGCGTGTGATGCCCTGATAGCGTTGACAATGGTCGTCGGCACAAACATCAAAGTTGGCATGATCTTCGCGGTCGTACCATCGAATGGTTGCTTCATCTGTTTCAAAGTGTGTTTGATATTCAGATGTATCAATCTTTTTGTTTTTATCTATTTGTGCCATTAGCCAGCTTCGCGAAATAACGGCATGTGCCTTAAGTAGCTCTAGCGAACTTGTGGCACTCATTTCGGATGAAATAACGCTTGCTAGATATTTCTCTAGAGGAAGTGCGTTTATAGCTGTTATCTTTCCATTTTCTACAATAAGTTTTAAATCTCCCAAAAAGGTTTGATTTTCCTTGCGTTGCCAATGAAAGTTCACACCTATAATCACATCCTTTATTGTGAATTTGTTTGTGGAGATGTTGCTAGACGAAAAAGCAATTTCTTCATACAATTTGCCGTTAAGCATGATTTGTTTATCAATTGCCTCTGCATGATATTCGCCAGGTTCTATCACATCTCTATTATTAATTAAGAATTGGTTGTGCAATTTAAATTCAATTTTTGGTTGCTCAAGCAATATCCCAACCTGAATTCTCGGTTCCTTTTGTGTCTTTGCCATTGTTTGTAATTTATGATTCTTATCCTACCATAATGTCGGTGCTCTGCACCTATGTTGGATTATAAATTCATTTTCTTTCTGGCTTGCAATTCCCAGGTTCTAATCCTATCCTTGTATGTATTGTGACCATTCATTTTGACTATGTCAAGAGCGGCATCAGAATTGTCCTCCCAGCGGCGACATAGATATAGAATGTCATAAACACGACCAATTTGATAGTTGCGAGAAATATTTAATCCCAATGCATAATCTTCGCCATAACTGGTGTTGGGCACTTTCACCTCCCGCAAAACAGGCGTATAGAATGCTCTAGGAGCACCAAGTCCATTAATGCGCAAAGCGTTGTTGCGACCATTGTGAGGAGTCCATTCGCGATGGTCGATGATGCCAGGAGGAATCTCTTGCATATCAAAGTTGGTCATTTGATAAGTACCTACAACCATTGCGCAATTTTGCTCATAAAATGCATCCACAATCTTTTGCAGCGTATCTACACCGCTGTAAACATCATCACTATCAAGCTGAACTGCAAATCTACCACACTTTTCGTGGTGCACGCCCATATTCCAACATCCACCAATCCCTAGGTCGTCGCGATTGGGAATCACATGAATTAAGCGGCTGTCGTGGCTAAACGAGTCAATAGCCTCGGTGGTGCCATCGGTTGAATGATTGTCAACAATAATAAGATTAAACTTAAATGATGTTTCTTGCTTCAAAACCGATTCAATTGCATCTTTCACTGTCTTTATGCGATTGCGAACAGGAATTATCACAGAGGCTTCAAAGTCAAAACCGTCATTATCAAATTTAATTGGCTCAAACTTAGGCTCCAAATAGGCTCCCACATCTTTTAAATGTTGAGTACATGCTTGTTCCATCTCCACCTGCACGGCTCTATTTTTTGGATCTACGTAGTCAAATATTTTCTGCCCCGATGCACGTGTATCGTCCTCAATCTCTGTATATAAGAACTCGTTGATTCTCACAATAGGGTGGTGTTGCGAAACCTTCAATCGAAGATCGTATAGCCCAGCATATTTATAGCATTGCTTATCCATACGCTCGGTTGCATCTTTCAAAGCCTCTGAGTTGTAAATCAGAAGCGAGCCAAAATTAAAATCATCCCTCAAGCTCCCCTCTTGATAATCGATAACAGGGTGGGCACTCTTTTTGCCATCTGTAATCGCAAAGTAATCAGAGTAAATAAGTCCTGCGCTTGAATCACTTGCAATGTTTATTGCACGCTCAAGAGCAAAATAGCCAAGACGAAGTATTGTTGATTTCTGGTAGATTAATGTATAATCTGTGTCGGATAGTTCTGCAATTTTTGCAATTGTCTCTGTACTTTGAATGGAGTCAATATCCAATATTTGACATCCCTGCAATGTCTCAGCCTCTTTGTTGGGCGATAGCAGGTATATGTTTTTTACTAATTCAGATTGCTTCAGCTCCTCAACGGTTTTCTGAGCCTGTTGTGGTTCTGTAAAAAGAATAAAGGCGTTAATTGTTTTCATTTTCTATATAGGTTTAAATTGTATCTGCCACAAATATAGGTATTTATATATTAAAAATATATGATGACTGCCAAATCTTTATCTAATCTTGTACAATAGAATTAACTATAGATTTAATTAAAGTATTCCTCATGCTGTCATCCTTTATCGACTCAATTGGAAAGCCCAAAATGCATGTGCTGTAAGTGCTGCCTCTATATAGCGTGCCTGCGCTAAGATTGTTTTCAGAATATCTAAAAATGGTGTGCGACTTTTCATCTATTGGCTCTATTGCATCGGGATTTTCCACCACATATCCTTCACTGTTTAGTTTGTTGTAGTATTCATAATTGCCAACTATTTCTTCGAAAGGGGAGGGCACTGCCTTAATCTTACCAGTTACGGCACCTCGATTGTTTCGCCACTTAAATTTTAATGTTTCTATAGCCCACACTTGATCCTCCTTTTCAGCATTCTTGTTGTCCCAAAAATCGGTTCCAACAAAGGCGCCACTCACAATTATATTGCCACCTCCATTGCAATAGTTGGTGATGGCTTGTTGTTGGTTTTTTGTAAATGTCTTAAACTTAGATGGCATGGCACCACGTGCAACAACTGTTTCGCGTTGCTTGCCCAGTATCCAGTCAACAATGTTGTATTCACCCATGTCATAAGTATTATTATCTATCACACTTGCTGCACACGACACAAACGAATATCCAGCTGCAGCAAAGCCCTTGCCATGAACAGAAGGGTAGTCAAATGTGTTTCCTGCAATGGCGGTGGTCTCAAACTCAGCGCTGCTATCACCAAATCCCGATGCATCATCATCCATCCATGGAATGCTTCGTCTAAACTCGCGCATGTGACCAATAAAGTGGTGTTCCGAAATATAGGGCACGCCATTGTCTTCATCACCATAAAATCCTGCAATGCTGTCGGAAGCCACAAAGCTGTGAGGAGCCGAGGTGCGTGTAAAGCCATTTACTATCAACACTTCTCCTTTCTCATTCGATTTTCGCATGGCAGAAAGTGTTTCAGAGGGAAAACTAATTCCACCCTCGTTTGCTGCAACCACCTTAAAGCTATATAGCTTGTCTTTATCAAT
This sequence comes from uncultured Proteiniphilum sp., assembly GCA_964345815.1. Lineage (GTDB taxonomy): Bacteria > Bacteroidota > Bacteroidia > Bacteroidales > Dysgonomonadaceae > Petrimonas. The sequence goes on from CAYFSV010000049.1 coordinate 6,214, forward strand.
ATCAAGTTCCAAAACATTGCCTCTTACTAAGGTGCCATTATCAAAACCACCATCATCAATGCGTTTATATACAATATACTGTGTGGGATAGGCAGTTGGCTCTGCCTTGTCGATTGTGGGTTGCCATTGCAATTGTAGTTTTGTGTCACCAACAAACCTTGTGCTGAAGTCTTTCACTGGCAATGGCTGCACCACGTAGTCGCGATTGTATTGTGATGCCAAAAATTTGAGCATTCCTTTGTAAATCGAGCGACTCACCATAAATCTAAATTCAGGCTCTAACCCATATCTCATATCAGCAAAGTTTTGATGTGAAAGTAGCTCAAGCAGCATAGTAGGCACATTAGGTATTCTAGCCTCAGCATACGATCTATTCCACAATGCACGCCTTGTCCAATTAGGTTCATAGTCGCGTCGAATATCCATCACAATTTCATCCATAATGAGTTCTGATAAATCGCGCGATGACCATCTCGATTTGTGGTTTTCAAACAGCTCGTCATTGTGGTGCGTCATATATATTCCCAAAGTGCCAATGATGCTATCGTTTGGCGTTGTGCCAGCATCGGTGTGAAATGCAAAAGCCAAGTCGATTGGGATATTTAGTCCATCCCCTTTTGGCAACACCGATGAGCCTCCAGCCAAGTAGTTGACCCAATGACCACGAGATGCATAATCGTCGGTGTAGTCATTTTTGCCCTCAGTCTGATTATATATAGAGTCGGGAATGCCCGCCCATTGCATCCAGTATCGTGCACCCTCTGTGTATCTTGGGCGTGCACTAACTTCGGGTGTGTATTTTATTGTGGTTTTTACTTTCTGGTTGGCTTCTAATGTCTCCGAGCTTTTCACATTCTCTTTTTCATATCCTTCGGGTTGTGGCATCCTAGCAATATTGCCAATCCCACCGCCCACTTTTATAGCATCAGCTGAAACAACTCTGCCATTGTGTTTGCTTTTGTTTGATAGCTCAACCATGTGGTCTGACTTATCACTAAAGTCAAAATATCCAAGAAATATCCAAGTTCCACCACCCATTTGCTGGTTCACCTCAAACTCGGTTTTGCCACCATTGTGATAAACGGTGTAAAGTGCATCTTCGGCACTATTCTTATAGCTTTGATAAGAAACATAAACGCCATATTCTCCTCTCTCTGGAACACTTATTTTCCACTTAGCAAGACTTACGTCTCCTTTTTTAATGCTCTTTACCTCTCTGGCACTTCCCATCTTAAATGGATTTTCACCATCCAAATAAAACTCCTTTGGGTTTGCAAATCCTGGCTTAGAGGCTGTTTGCCATTTTTCTTTTCCATCTGCTTCGCTATATTGTTTGCTGTCGTTGTCCACAATCACTTCGTGAATATTGTAGTCTCTCTCGCGTGGTAGCAACACGTTGGCTCCTGCATTTTCTAGCATAGGCACCAAAAAAGGCACCACATAGCTTTGAGTATATAAATCTTCAACGGTCTGAAAAATTCTAGCTCGTTGCCATTCCCATCTGCCCAGTTTTTGCTCGTAGTACCAGCCATGACTTTGCCACATGGCAATATGATTGTTGGGCATACCCTTCTTAAACTCCCCAGTAGGCAATGATACATTGGTGGTAAGGGGAGTTTTAACCTTATGAGCTATCACTCGCGATTTGTCTTTTGCTTTAGTTCTATAATGGTTGGGTATTAGCGCACTAATCTCCTGCTTATCTGAGAATATCGATAAGCGATATTTTTTTATCTCTTTTGGTAAATATGAGCGCACACTGTCGTAAATCATCAATACAGTGTTTTCCTTCATTGGCATATACGAAAGAGAAAGGTTGGTATAAAATTCAATCGACTTCTTTCTGTCGTTTTGTGCAATGCTGTCTATCACAACTCTTCCTGTTCCAAGTTCAGTTTTATAGATAGCAGTGAGGGCGTTAGCGATGCCCTCTTTCATGTTTCGAGATTCTTGCGCAGTGAGATGCACAAGAAACAATGTGGAGAATAATAAAATAAAGAGCTTTCTCATGATTTGAATGGTTTATAGTTTCGAAAAGTATGACGACCTCCGTCAACTCTTTCTCACATACTTCAAAGAGGAGTAGTCGTAAGCATGCCTTTCATCAGATTTGTGGTGTTCCTCTTCCACCAACTCCCAATCATTGAAGTTGATTTCAGGAAAATAGGTGTCGGCTTCCTCAAAAGTGTGATGAATTCGAGTTAGATAGAGATTGTTTGTTATGTCAATAGTAGCGTTGAAAAGCACACCACCCCCAATAATAAATATTTCGTCGTTGGGGTTGCATTTGCTCAAAGCCTCGTCTATCGACTTCACGGTTATGCATCCAGGAAAATTATCGGCACTTGCCGATGATATCACAATATTTGTGCGATTGGGCAAAGCACCCTTGGGCAGCGACTCATATGTGCGTCGTCCCATTATGATGGTATGCCCAGTGGTTATGCGTTTAAAGTGCTTTAAGTCATTGGGCAAATGGCAAAGCAAATCACCTTTGTTGCCTATTGCATTCTTCTCATCAATCACCACCACAGCTCCGATGTTATATTTCTCCATAGTCATTATTAAAATAGTATTTAAATGGTGTTCAAACAGTGTTTAAATAGAAACTTCTCCCTTGATATGTGGGTGCGGATCATAGCCCACTAGTTCAAAATCTTCAAACTTAAAGCTGAATATATCTTTCACATCAGGGTTAATCTTCATTTGGGGAAGTGCTCGCTCATCACGAGTCAACTGTAGATTTACTTGCTCAATATGATTTAAGTATATATGAGCATCGCCAAAGGTGTGAACAAAATCACCCTCCTCAAGTCCTGTCACTTGCGCCATCATTTTTAGCAAAAGAGCATATGAAGCGATGTTGAACGGAACACCTAAGAAAATATCAGCACTACGTTGATATAGTTGCAAGCTCAATTTGCCATCTGCCACATAAAATTGAAAGAAAGCATGACACGGAGGCAACTTCATATTTGGTATGTCAGCCACATTCCACGAACTCACAATGATTCGGCGTGAGTCTGGATTGTTTTTTATTGTATTAATCACCTCTTTTATTTGGTCTATATGTCCACCAGTGTAGTCGGGCCACGAGCGCCATTGATATCCATATATATGCCCTAAATCTCCACTTTCATCTGCCCACTCATTCCAGATGCGCACCCCATTGTCGTTGAGGTATTTCACATTTGTGTCTCCATTCAAAAACCACAATAGCTCATGGATTATTGATTTCAGATGCAGCTTCTTGGTTGTTAATACTGGAAACCCATCACTCATTTTAAATCTGCTTTGGTGTCCAAAAACACTAATGGTGCCTGTTCCTGTTCTGTCCTCCTTTTTTACTCCTTCGGTCAACACGCGCTGAAGTAATTCTTTATATTGCTTCATTATTCTATATTCTTTTAAACTGTTTTTTTTGTCTGCTGAAATTGGCTTTGCAATCATTCTCACTTCAGTAAATGATCAAAGCGAGTTCTATTCAATACAAATGTAATAACAAAAGTAATTATTATATTCGTTCTTTCAATAGTCTATAATTAATATGATTTGGTCGCACTGTTTTTGCTCCCTTGTTTGATGCTCTTGAGTTAACATTGTTTTGCATAATATTTTATTGTTTGTTCTGCAAATTGTGAGCTTTATTTATCCCGTTGTCTGTTTCTAGTGTATGATACTTAGGATAAAGATAGTGTTGCGTTAGTGATTATTTGCAATTCGGTATGTGTTAAGGTTGGTGTTTTGCATATGTTGTGATAAAATTAAATATTGATAGCAGTTTACGCCAATGCACTTACACCAGCAATCCTCCGGAGACCCTCCGTAGATTCTCCTTATATCCTCTATAGATTTGTATTTGTTAAAAAGGAGTCGCGTCTTGTTTGCAGTTTGCATATGTTTGCAAATTGCGATAAAAATGACTTATTAAAGTTAATGAGCAGTACTTTTGTTTTTGACTTGAATGCTAAAAGAGTTGGGGCATAAATACACACAGTAGCAGTATTCGAACAAAATATGTAGTGGTATCGTTTTTTGTTTGATATATTTGTAGAAAACCAAATAAAACAATTACAATCATGAATTTATCAGATCTTTTAAGTGGAGCCCTAGGGCAAGGTATTATAAATGATGTTTCTTCTCAACTTGGAATGAGCAAGTCTGAGGCATCGTCAGCAATTGGTGTTGCCGTGCCAGCTATTTTAGCGGGGCTAACCAAAAACACACAAACAGCCAAGGGAGCCGAGAGTTTAAATAATGCATTAGAGTCGAAACATGATGGCTCATTATTGGACAACCTTAGCAGTATGCTTCAAAATAAATCATCCGAAGTGCAACAAGATGGAAATGGCATCTTGGACCATATATTTGGGGCAAACAAGGCTGCACTAGAAAAAGGAGTTGCAGCAAAGTCTGGTTTAAGCATACAAAAGGTGGGACCACTGCTTTCGATGTTGGCTCCGATTGTGATGGCTTACGTTGGGAAACAAAAGAGACAGAGCAAGACCTCTGCCGGTGGACTTGGTGATTTGTTAGGTGGTCTTTTAGGAAGCGCAAGCCCAGCAACCAGCAAAAAAACTGCAGGAGGTGGTTTGATGGGAATGGTGACAGGAATGCTTGACAAAAACAAAGATGGAAACATTGTTGATGATATTCTTGGAAGCTTTCTAGGTAAGTAGCCAATAATCACATAAATCGACATTATTAACCACGAATTTTCAGATTAAAGAAGCTTTAGTTTGAAAATTCGTGGTTTTTGTTTATTTTAAACTAGCAGATGACACAAATCCTTTTAAAGCTAAACTATTTATAGTATTTTTGTAGTCATAAAAAACAATGAGTGTCAATGCATTCAAAATGGCTAACTATAAGAAAAGACATTAACCCAAAAATAATAAATATCAATAATTTTAATTATGAGTAATCAGAAAGAAAAGCTTTTTACTGATTTTCCAGCAGTCACCACCGAGCAGTGGATGGAAGTGGTAACCAGAGACCTAAAAGGTGCTGATTTCCAGAGAAGACTAGTTTGGAAAACAAACGAAGGTTTTAATGTGAATCCTTTTTATCGTGCAGATGATATCGAGGGATTATTATCAAAAGACAATCTGCCAGGTCAGTTTCCCTATGTGCGTGGTACACGAAATAACAACGTGTGGTATGTTCGTCAAGAAATTGCGGTGAGCGATTATGCTGAAGCAAACAAAAAAGCAAAGTCGCTACTAACAAAAGGTGTAAACTCTTTTGGTTTCTATCTTCCGAAGAATAACCTATCGGTTGAGAACTTGGGAGTACTTCTTGATGGTATTGCACCCGACAAAGTGGAACTAAACTTCAACACATGCATTTCAAAAGCAAAAGAATTGGCAGAAATGGTAGTAGCCTACATCACTTCTCTAAATCTTAATTTGCTGGAATGCCATGGTTCGATTGGTTATGACCCATTCAGATTGATTTTGAAGAAAGGAATCGACGTTCCATCGTGGATTGATCAGGCGGTAGAGATTGTAAAAATAACCGCAGCACTACCACGCTACAGAAGTATCACAATCACTGGAAATGTTTTCAACGATGCTGGCGCATACAGTTTTCAGGAATTGGGCTATAGCCTTGCTTATGGAAATCAATTGCTGGGAGCATTAATTGAGAAAGGATTAGACCCATCAATGGTTGCAAAGAAAATCAAATTTGAGCTAGGTGTTGGATCTAACTATTTCATGGAGATTGCCAAATTTAGAGCAGGAAGATGGTTGTGGGCTGAGATTGTAAATGCTTACAAACCACCATGTCCACACGATTGCGACAACAAAGCCGACGATGGCACTTGCCGTTGTGCAGCCAAAATGAGTGTTCACGCAATCACATCTCGCTTCAATCAATCGCTCTACGATCCATATGTTAATATGCTTCGTTCGCAAACAGAGGCTATGTCAGCAACAATAGGATCTGTTGATTCTTTAACCGTTCGTCCGTTTGATGAGTCATTTGAAACTCCAACCGAGTTTGCAGAGCGTATTGCTGTTAACCAACAACTACTACTTAAAGAGGAGTCGCACTTTGACAAAGTGACCGACCCATCATCAGGTTCATATTATATTGAAACTCTAACAACATCATTGGCAGAGCAAGCATGGAAACTATTCTTGGAAATTGACAAGAAGGGCTTCTATAATGCACTAAAAGAGGGTGTGGTTCAGGATGCAATTCAAGAGTCGGCAAACGCTCGCTTCAATGCTATGGCAAACCGTCGTGAGATATTGCTTGGAACGAACCAATATCCAAACTTTAATGAGCAAATGGCAGCAAAAATCAACAACCCAGTTGAGCTTTCATGCGGATGCGGAGATGGCGAAACGCCATTGAAACCATTGAGAATCGTACGCTTGGCAGAGCACTTTAACGAGTTGAGACTTGCAACCGAGAAGAGCGGCAAAACTCCAAAAGTGTTTATGCTTACTATCGGAAACTTGGCAATGCGCCTTGCACGTTCGCAGTTCTCGAGCAACTTCTTTGCTTGTGCAGGCTATCAAGTGATCGACAACAACGGATTCCCAACTGTGGAAGAGGGAGTTGAAGCAGCACGCAAAGCCAATGCTGATATTATTGTGATATGCTCAAGCGACGACGAGTATGCAGAGTTGGCACCAAAAGCATTTGATTTGATAAAAGGAGGAAAAGAACATTTTGTGGTGGCAGGAGCTCCAGCTTGCATGGACGACCTAAAGGCACATGGTATAGAACACTTTATTAATGTTCGCACCAATGTTTACGAAACTCTTAAAGAGTTTAACAATAAACTTTTAGGATAATCACCAGATTAGGATTGCTAACAAAGTTTCTATACTAAATAATAAAATAGAAAGATGCCTAAACTAAAGTATTGGATAATTGCTGCACACCCCTGGTCCTTTCCCGCTTCGGGTTCGCCTGCATTAATTGCTATCTCCTATGTTTTTTATATGTACAAAACAGGAGTGGTGACAGATGTTAATTGGACAAATGGCGTGATTGCTTTTTTCGGAGCTATTATATTTCACATGGCTGGCAATTTGATAGGCGACTATCAGGATTACAAAAGCGGTGTGGATCAGCTTGAGAAAACAGGACCATTCAGAGTGTTGGTGCACAAAATATTTAAACCTCGCACAATTCTTATATATGGCTACATGGTGTTGCTTATCGGCATTGCCATCGGAGCATATTTGTTTTTACAAACGGGTGCACCTTTGTTATATATTGGATTGTTTGGAATAATAAGCGCTACGCTCTATTATAAGTTTAAATATGTAGCACTAGGCGATGTAATTATCTTTTTGAGCTTTAGTTTGATGGTGGTGTTGGGCATTGTGTATGTGATGACAGGTAATCTTGATTGGTGGTCGCTATTGATAGCGTCGCCCGTGGGACTACTGATTGTTGCAATTTTGCATGCCAACAATACTCGCGATATGCTTCAGGACAAAAAAGCAGGAATCAAAACCCAAGCAATGAACTTAGGGCTCGAAGGCTCGCAAGTGGTTTATCAAACATTGTTGCTTGCAACATATCTGCTTGTGGCGTTCATCGTACTGTTCAACCTGTTGCATCCATTAGTATTTATTGTTATTCTGACAATGCCAATAGCACTCAAAAACATAAAGCTAATGAAGCAAGCAACCATCGAAGATTTGGGTGTTATACGCTTTCTAGATACCGACACGGCAAAGCTAGTGCTGGTGTTTAGTTTATTATTTGCCGCAGCAAACTTTATAGCTCCTTACATTTAAAAACAAAAAATATAAAACATATGAAACCTAATTTCGAAAATCTCGATATTAAATCAGCCAAGTATTCATCTCCTAATGTGGATGAGTGGGTTGATGAAAACAAAATAAAAGCCGATTGGCTAACCCCCGAGCAAATTCCCGTTAAGCCTGTTTACACAAAAGAGGACCTTGAGGGAATGGAACACCTAGGCTATGCAGCTGGTGTGGCTCCCTATTTGCGTGGACCATATTCTACAATGTATGTAATGCGTCCGTGGACAATTCGTCAGTATGCAGGTTTTTCTACTGCCGAAGAGTCAAACGCTTTCTATCGTCGCAACCTTGCAGCAGGACAAAAAGGATTGTCAGTTGCATTCGACCTCCCAACACACCGTGGTTACGATGCCGACAACGAGCGCGTTGTGGGTGATGTGGGAAAAGCGGGTGTATCTATCTGTTCGGTTGAAGATATGAAGATTTTGTTTGATGGCATTCCATTAAATCAAATGTCGGTATCGATGACGATGAACGGAGCTGTTCTTCCAATTCTTGCCTTCTACATTGTGGCAGCGCAAGAGCAAGGAGCAGAGCTTCACGAAATGGCTGGAACCATTCAAAACGATATCCTCAAAGAGTTTATGGTGCGTAACACATATATTTATCCACCAAAATTCTCAATGCAAATCATTGCAGACATCTTCGAGTACACATCTCAAAAGATGCCTAAGTTCAACTCAATCTCTATCTCGGGATATCACATGCAAGAAGCAGGTGCAACAGCCGACATTGAGCTTGCCTACACACTTGCCGATGGTATAGAATACTTGCGTGCTGGTGTTGATGCAGGCATCGACATTGATGCATTTGCACCACGTCTATCATTCTTCTGGGCAATTGGCATGAACCACTTTATGGAGATTGCAAAGATGCGTGCAGCTCGATTGCTGTGGGCTAAGATTGTGAAAGGCTTTGGAGCCAAAAATCCTAAGTCGATGGCATTGCGTACTCACTCGCAAACGTCGGGATGGTCGCTCACCGAGCAAGACCCATTTAATAATGTGGGACGTACGGTGATTGAGGCAATGGCTGCAGCACTAGGACACACCCAGTCGTTGCACACCAACGCACTTGACGAGGCTATTGCCTTGCCAACCGATTTCTCGGCACGTATTGCACGTAACACACAAATTTATATTCAAGAGGAGACTCAAATCACACGCCACGTTGACCCATGGGCTGGTTCCTACTATGTGGAGTCGCTAACTCAAGAGCTTGTAGATAAAGCTTGGGCGTTGATTGAAGAGGTGGAAGAGCTTGGCGGAATGGCTAAAGCTATCGAAACGGGAGTTCCAAAGATGAGAATTGAAGAGGCAGCGGCTCGCACGCAAGCTCGTATCGACTCGGGAGCTCAAAAGATTATTGGAGTGAATAGCAACCGTCTTGAGAAAGAAGATCCAATTGATATTCTTGAGGTGGACAACACAGAGGTGCGCAAGCAACAAGTTGAGCGTCTTGCACAACTTCGTGCTAATCGCGACGAAGAGGCTGTTCAAAAAGCATTGGCAGCAATCACCAAATGTGTTGAAACGGGAGAGGGCAACCTTCTCGAACTATCTGTGGAAGCAGCAAGGGTACGCGCTTCACTTGGCGAAATATCCGATGCTTGCGAAAAAGTTGTAGGACGTTATAGTGCAGTAATTAGAACAATTTCAGGAGTGTATTCATCAGAATCAGGAGATGACGCATACTTAGCAAAAGCGCGTCAGCTAACAGAAGAGTTTGCTAAAAAAGAGGGTCGTCAGCCACGTATTATGGTTGCCAAGATGGGACAAGATGGTCACGACCGTGGTGCAAAAGTGGTAGCTACTGGCTATGCCGACTGTGGATTTGACGTTGATATGGGACCATTGTTCCAAACGCCAGCCGAGGCAGCACGCCAAGCAGTTGAAAACGACGTTCACGTAGTTGGTGTGTCTTCACTAGCTGCAGGCCACAAAACCCTAGTTCCACAAATCATCGACGAACTAAAACGCTTAGGTCGTCCCGACATTGTGGTGATTGCTGGTGGTGTGATTCCTGCTCAAGACTACGATTTCCTTTACAAAGCTGGAGTATCGGCAATCTTTGGTCCTGGAAGCCCGGTTGCAAAATCTGCTTGCGAAATCATGAACGTACTTATGGACGAAGCGTAAATCTATATTTACATAGATAACAATCATATGCAATGTGCGGGCTGCGGGAAAATACTCCTGCAATCCGCACTTGTGTTTT
>CAYFSV010000050.1:0-16197 GCA_964345815.1 uncultured Proteiniphilum sp.
GGGGCTATTTTAGCTATGCGCACGGCGTGTGAGAACTATCTTTGGGGTGGGGGTGGTGCTCCGCATGAATGTCGATTAATGTTTTAGTGGTGTGTATATGGAGCATCTATTAATGCATAAATATACACAAAGCCCACTAGTGTAGTTCGAAGAGAACACTGTGGGCTTTATAGTTCAATACATAATACCATACCACTGAAAAGGGTGTGATAATTTTATAAGCTATTCTTCCATAAACCAAGAAGAATACATCAGGTAGTTGCTTGCTATTTTTTGATTCATTTCTGCAGATTGTTGTGGGTCAACTTTCTTCACAAATTTGGCAGGAACTCCTGCATAGATGCTTCCAGGCTCAACCTGAGTACCAGACAAAACCACAGACCCAGCAGCAATTATTGCGCCCTCGCCAATCACAGCATGATCTAATATCACTGCTCCCATGCCAATCAGAGAGCCATTTTTTAGTTCGGCACCATGAACAACTACGTTGTGTCCTAGCGTTACGTCATCTCCGATGATTGATACTGATTTTTGATATAAGGTGTGAATAACGGTGCCGTCTTGAATATTGACACGATTGCCTATTCTGATGGAGTTTACATCGCCACGAACCACAGCATTGAACCACACGCTGCAATTGTCGCCCATCACAACATCGCCAACGATTGTGGCGTTTTCTGCCAGATAACAATCTTTTCCCATTTGTGGGGTGTATCCCCTTACTGATTTTATTAGAGCCATAAATCTTTTGAAAAATAAAGAGGGAAGATCATATTATATAATGTGTCTTCCCTCACTAATTTGATAAATTATAATTTAAATACCATTTGAATGGTGTTTAAACAGAGATTAAATTGCTTTTGTTTTCTCTTTTAGCCATTCTTTTTCTTCCTTGTTTAAATGCTTTTTGAGCTTATCGTAAACCATTTCATGATAGTTGTTTAGCCACTTTCTTTCGTCTTCCGTAAGCATTTCCACATTTATAGGCGTTGTGTCGATATGACAAAGTGTGATTGTTTCAAAATTGTAGAACGAACCAAAATCCTCAGTTTTTTTGTCTAATTGGGTTACTATTAGGTTTTCAATACGTATTCCATATTTGTTTGCACGATAAACGCCTGGTTCGTTAGATGTTACCATTCCCGGTTTGAGTACAGTTGGGTTCTCTTCAAGACGAATGTTTTGAGGACCTTCGTGAACGTTTAGGAAGTGCCCAATGCCATGTCCTGTGCCGTGCCAGTAGGTTAGATGATTGTCCCAAAGAGCCTTTCGAGCCAAAATGTCAAGCTGAGAACCACGTGTTCCTTCAGGATAAACTGCCGTGGAAATGGCTATATGTCCTTTCAAAACGTTAGTATAGTCACTCTTCATCTGTTCTGTGATTGGTCCCACTGCCCAAGTACGGGTAATATCGGTTGTTCCATCTTTATATTGAGCACCCGAGTCAATTAGCAATAAGCCTTCGGGCTTTACTGTTGCACAGTTTTCGGGTGTGGCGTGATAGTGGATTATGGCTCCATTGCCAGCGTATCCTGCAATAGTGCCAAAGCTATCTCCCACAAACATGTCCTGCTGAGATCTGAAATGGGTTAGCTGACTTTCAATGTCCACCTCCGTAACATTACCTTCGGGAACCGCCTCTTCAAGCCATCTATAGAATTTAACAAGAGCAACGCCATCCTTAATCATTGCGTTTCTAAAGCCCTCAAGCTCGGTTTCGTTCTTCACGCTCTTCATGTGATCAACAGGCGATGATATGTCCAAAATCTCGCAAGTCTGAGGGATGGTTTGAAGCAACTTATAGTTTATTTTATTACCTGTAATACAAACTGAAGAGTCTGCGGGGAGATTGGCAACATATTCGAAAATGTTGTTGTAATCTTCTAGTTTTACATTGTGCTTCTTGTATTCTTTCCTTACATCCTTGGGTAGTTTGTCGGAATCTACAAACAAAACAGTCTCTTTTTCTGATACATATGCGTATGCTACTGCAACGGGATTATAGTCAACATCATTTCCACGTAGGTTGAATGTCCATGCTACGGCATCCAGAGTAACTATAATTATGCCATCGGCTTCAATCTGCTTGAGTACTCCGTTGATTCGTTTGATTTTTCTTTCTACTGATTCGCCTGCAATTTTGTCAGGCAGAATGAATACCTCATTTTTAGGGATTTCGGGTCTGTCGTGCCAAATAACTTCAAATGGGTCGAAAGATGTTTCTAGCTTAATCTCTTTTCGGTCAAGGTTAGATTTAAGAGCTTTTGCCTCCGAAGCTGTATAAACCAAACCATCAATACCAACCGTTCCACCTTTTCCAACTTGCTCAATAATCCAAGCTGTCATGTCTGGCGTTTCGGGTTGTCCCATCTTAAACAGATCAAATCCTGTACCTTCAAGCTCGGTTGCTCCTTGCAAAAAGTATCTTGAGTCGGTCCACACTCCCGCTTTATCTTTGGTAACAACGGCGGTCCCTGCCGATCCTGAGAATCCACTAATCCACTTTCTGGATTCCCAAAACTTAGGAGGATATTCGCTTAAGTGAGCATCGGTGCTGGGTATTATAAACGCATCTAACTTTTTCTCTTCCATGAACTTTCTCATGGCTGCCAGTCTGGCAGGAATTTCATTTGTCTTCATTGTCAATGATTTTTCTCGATTTAAAAAAACAAATATAGTTTTTTTTGTTGAGTCTGACTTACCTTTAGAGCTGTAATTTACTTTTTATGTTATGATAAATTGCTATCATTTGAAATATATCATGTAAATTTGTATATCTAAATGCATTATAAATAAAGAATGAAAGTAATCGATTTTATAGTTCGATCAAACGAACAATTAAATTATCAGAATAATTTGCTAAAGGTTTCTCCGGCAGATGGTTCTGTTTTGTGCGAAATGCTTCCAGGACAGTTTGTGCAAATTTTGGCCGATAATTCTCCAAACACTTTTCTTAGGCGACCAATCTCCATTAACCTTGTAGATAAAACTACAAACGAAATGTGGCTTTTGATTCAACAAGTGGGAGAGGGCACTAAAAAAATTTGTGAGAAAGCTGTAGATGATACTATAAATATTGTATATCCACTTGGAAGCACATTTACTTTGCCTAACCAAAAGGATGCCAATATTTTATTAATTGGTGGTGGGGTAGGAACCGCACCGATGTTGTTTTTGGGTAAGAACTTAAAAGAGCAGGGCTATAAACCTGATTTTCTTTTAGGTGGTCGTGCTGATAGAGACTTGCTTCAGCTTGATGAGTTTGCAAAGTATGGAGAAGTGTTTTGCACAACCGAGGATGGATCGAAAGGTGATAAAGGGTTTGTAACAAACCACTCTATCTTGAGTCAAAAAAAATATGATAATATTTACACTTGTGGTCCCAAACCTATGATGGTGGCAGTTGCAAAGTATGCTAATGCAAACAATATAGAATGTGAGGTGTCATTAGAAAATCTTATGGCTTGTGGTTTTGGTGCATGCTTGTGTTGTATTGAAGAAACAACAAGAGGTAATATATGCACTTGTACTGAAGGGCCTGTATTTAATATTAATGAACTAAAATGGATAGATTAAAAGTAAATATAGGAGGCTTAGAGCTCCAAAACCCTGTGGGAACTGCCTCAGGAACGTTTGGGTATGGCACAGAGTATAAAGACTTTGTGGATTTGAATCGCTTGGGGGCTGTATTTGTTAAAGGCACCACGCTTGAGCCACGTCAAGGAAATGAGTATCCACGGATGGCTGAAACCCCATCGGGAATGCTAAATGCGGTTGGATTGCAAAACAAAGGAGTTGACTACTTTATTGAGCACATTTACCCTGAGATAAAGGACTATAATACTCACATGATAGTTAATGTGTCGGGCTCCACAGTGGATGATTATATTGAATGTGCTGAGAAGTTGGCTCATTTGGATAAGATGCCTGCTATTGAGCTTAATATTTCGTGTCCAAATGTGAAAGAGGGTGGTATGGCTTTTGGAACATCGTGTGTTTCGGCAGCTCAGGTTACAAGAGAGGTACGTAAGGTTTATCCCAAAACTATGATTGTTAAGCTGTCTCCTAATGTGACAGATATAACTGAGATTGCGCAAACTGTGGAGGAGGAGGGAGCAGATGCTGTGTCATTAGTGAATACATTTTTGGGTATGGCTATAGACGCTGAGACTAGAAAACCACTTCTGTCAACTATAACAGGTGGTTTGTCGGGACCTTGCATTAAGCCAATAGCTTTAAGAATGGTTTGGCAGGTGTATAATGCTGTTAAAATTCCGATTATTGGTATGGGGGGCATTTCAAGCACCGAAGATGCGATTGAGTTTATGCTTGCTGGTTCGTCGGCAATTCAGGTGGGGACTTACAATTTTATTGACCCACAAATATCAATGAAAATATTGGATGGAATAGAGTCTTATTTGGATAGACACAACTTGAACTCTGTGTACGATATAATTGGGAAACTTGAGGTTTGATTACTTATTGCGCTTTATATTCAGTAAATAATGACAAAATGAAGTGCAAATGCTCTTTTGTTTGACATATTGGGTTATTTGTGTACCTTTGCAACTTTATTATTAATTAAAAGAAATATAATGTCGCAATTATTCATTCCAAAAGGATATAAACCACTACTGAATTTAAAGCAAACTGAGCTTGGTATAAAAAGGATAAAAGATTTCTTTCAACAAAATTTGGCTTCAGAGCTTCGTCTTAGGCGTGTTACAGCTCCCCTTTTTGTGGAGAAAGGTACTGGAATAAACGATGATTTGACAGGGGTGGAACGTGCTGTTAGTTTCCCTATCAAAGACATGAATGATGCACAAGCAGAGATAGTGCATTCATTAGCAAAGTGGAAGCGTATGACCTTGGCTGATTATGCAATTGATGAGGGTTATGGAATTTATACTGATATGAATGCTATCAGAGCAGATGAAGAACTTGATAATCTTCACTCGCTTTATGTTGACCAATGGGATTGGGAAATGGCTATTGGAGAACAAGATCGCACTATTGGCTTTTTGAAAGATGTGGTGAAACGAATTTATGCAGCAATGCTTCGTACAGAATATTTAGTGCAAGAGACATTTCCAAATCTCAAGCCTGAACTGCCTAGAGAGATAAAGTTTATTTCGTCGGAGGAGCTACTTCAGCGTTATCCTGAACTGGACGACAAAGGGCGTGAAGATGCTATATGTAAAGAATTTGGGGCAGTTTTTATTTTAGGCATAGGAGCAAATTTATCTAATGGTATTCCACATGATGGCAGAGCACCCGACTATGATGATTGGACTACTATAAACGAAGAGGGCTTTGAAGGTCTTAATGGTGATTTGCTAGTGTGGAGTTCTGTGCTTGAGCGTTCTATGGAGTTGTCATCTATGGGAATTAGAGTTGACAAAGAGGCATTGCAAAAACAACTTAAACTAAAGGGACAGGAAGAAAAACTTGAGTTGTTTTTCCACAAGCGCTTGATGAATGATGAACTTCCTCTATCTATCGGTGGTGGAATTGGACAGTCTAGATTGTGTATGTATTATCTCCGTAAGGCTCATGTTGGTGAAATTCAATCTAGCATTTGGCCTAGCGATATGCGTAAAGAAGCAGCAGAGAATGATATATTTCTGATATAGAAAATTAGAGCTATAATATAATTAGAACCTCACTTTTTAATTTAAGAAGTGAGGTTTTTTTGAATTCATAAATAGTATTACTTTTGTCGAACTGTATAATTATATGAATGATATATGAAAGTTAGAATTGAAGATAGCTGGAAAGGGGTTCTCAAGAGTGAATTTGAAAAGCCATACTTTGAGCAACTTGTTAGTTTTGTGAAGAATGAATATTTATCACATACGATATATCCGTCCGCTAAATTGATATTTAATGCATTTGATAAGTGTTCGTTTGATGAGGTTAAGGTGGTGATAGTGGGACAAGATCCATATCACGGTGAGGGTCAGGCTAATGGGCTTTGCTTTTCGGTGAATGATGGGGTGGCGCTTCCTCCTTCTTTGCGAAATATATTCAAAGAGCTTCATAATGATTTGGGTGCTGATATTCCTACTTCTGGAAACTTGGAAAGATGGAGCCAGCAGGGTGTTCTATTGTTGAATGCCACTCTAACTGTTAGAGCTAATGTTGCAGGATCGCATCAAGGCAGAGGATGGGAACAATTTACTGATGCTGTAATTGCAACACTGTCGGAGCTTAAAGACAATATTGTTTTTATATTGTGGGGAAATTATGCAATATCAAAAGGAAAAGATATAGACCGAAATAAACACTTAGTGCTTACTTCTGCGCATCCTTCGCCATTAGCTGCGCATCGTGGCTTTTTTGGAAACAAACACTTTAGTACTACTAATAACTATTTATTAAAACACGACATAAAACCAATAAACTGGTAAAGCATAAAACAATAAATTAAGATGCAAATAGATAATCTAGCAAAACAGATAGAGTTTATAAAAGAGATAGATAAAATTAAATATATTGAGCGGCGCACCAAGCTTTTTAATAGTGATAGGCGTGAAAATGATGCGGAGCATAGTTGGCATTTGGCAATGATGGCGCTCGTATTGGCTGAATATGCTAATGAACCTATTGATATATTGAAAGTGATAAAGATGGTGTTGATTCATGATATTGTAGAAATTGATTCTGGTGACATATTTATATATGATACTGAAAACAATCACACCAACACTGACGAGGAACTAAAGGCTGCTAAAAGAATATTTGGTATTTTGCCAAAAGAGCAGGCAGATGAGTATATTGCCCTGTGGACTGAGTTTGAAATGGGTGAAACTATTGAGTCTAGGTTTGCAAAAACTATTGATAGGCTTGAGCCTCTTCTGCAAAATGCATCTAATGAAGGTGGAACATGGAAGGAGTATGATGTTAGTTACGATAAGGTTATAGAGAAAAAGGAGGGTATCAAAAATGGGTCACAAGCTATTTGGAAATATGCCAAAGAGCTGATAGATAATAGTGTGGAAAGAGGTATCTTAAAACGGATAGACTAATGGTAAGAAAAACACCATTATTATCATATATATGAGTTGCAAAGGTAAGCCCACTTTAATATAATCACCAAATGAATAGCCACCAGGCGACATAACTATGGAATTTGGTGGAGATGAATAGGGGCTAGCAAGGCACATGACGGATGCAGTGGCTACCGCAAAAAGGAAGGGATAGGGACTGATGTTCATTTCTTGCGCTGTTTGTATAGCAATTGGTGCAAATAAAATAACACTCGTGGCATTGCTAACAAAAGTGGTTACTAATAGGGCTGCAAAATAGAATGCTGCTAACAATACGTGGGGACCAAAGCCATCAAAGGTATCTATCAATACTTCTGTTATGAGGCTGAAGCTTCCAGTTTTGTCCATGGCGGTTGCCATAGGTATCATGGCTGCAAAGAAAAATATTGTTTGCCAACGTATGGTGTTGTATGCTGCTTCTATGTTTCTAAAGCAACCTGTTAGTATCATTAAAACAGCTGCAGTGGAGATGGCTAGGACGGGCTCAAGCACTTTTAGAAGAATTGACGCAACCATCGCAATTAGTATTATGGCGGCAGTGGTAGCTTTGTGTTCTATGGTGACTTTGGATGCCTCTTCGGCTGGCTTGCCAACAACCACTAGGTCTGACTCTTCATTGTCTAGCTCATCAATATTTGTCCATGTGCCTTGTATTAGCAATGAATCACCCGATTGAATTTTTTCGAACTGCACCTTATTTAGTAAGTATTCACTCTTACGCTTTATACCTAAAATATTTACTCCATATCGATTCCTAAATCCTGAATCTTTGACCTGCTTATTAACTAACTTGGAACTTGACAAAACAACTGCTTCTGCAATACCTATGTCATCGAATTTCATTTCCTGAATTGCTGTTTTCTTTCCTATCTCAGCGTGACTTGACTCCAACAATGTAAGGTTATTTTCATCTGCAAAACGCTTTATATCATTAAAACCGCCTGTGACATAAATAACATCATCTCCATTAAGTATTGAGTCGGCTTCGGCAAGCTTGTGTTGTATTGACTTTAGAAAAATACCTGAGCCTTGACTTATGCGTCTTATTTCGATTATTGAGATGTTGTATATTTGTGTAATATTTAAATCTTTCAGTTTGAATCCTACCATTGGAGAGTTTGAGTTCATTTTGATTCTAAAAAGATTGTCTGCTAACTGATATTCTCTTATAAGCTCGGTTGGCGACTTTGCTTCTCCAAAGCCAGAAGATCGCTTTTTTTCATTGCGCATTAGTATTTTGGATGAGCTCCAAAGAAAGAATAACCCCGAAATTAGTAACACTAAACCAATAGGAAAAACAGTGAAGAATCCGAGTTCGGGGTATCCATTTTCTATAAGCACGTTATTTACAATCAAAACTGGAGGCGTACCTATCAAAGTCATCATCCCGCCCATGCTTGAGGCAAAAGCCATAGGCATTAAAAAACGTCGAGCACTGAAGTTTGCTTCGCGTGTCATCCCGAAAACTATTGGTAATAGAAGTGTTGCAGTGCCTGCATTTGACATAAATGAGCCTAATAGAGCAGCTACAATCATTGTTATAATAAATAGCTTTAGTTCGCTATCACCTGCTGTTTGTAGTAGTTTTGTTGTTAAAGTTTTAGCTAATCCGGTTTGAGTGATTGCACCGCTAATAATAAATAGCCCTGCAAGCATCAGAACAATTGGGTTGGCAAATCCAGATATGGATTCTTCAGGGGTTAAGATGCCTGAGATTGAAAGAGCCAAAAGAGCCATCAAAGCTACAAGATCAGAACGAAGTTTGCCCCAAAGGAATAGTGCAGATGTAACAAGCAGTATTATAAGTGTAATAGTCATAACTAGATTCTAATGTTTTGTGGATCTGAAACAAAAGTAACAAAAAAAGATGACTTGTAAATTCTTTCTTGTGAGTATTCTAATTGGTAATTCTGCTTTCAAGATAATTTATCAAAGCCTCGCTTTTTCCTTTTTCGTATTTAAGATCTTCAATATTTAGTAGGAGTGTGGATAGCTCGTATGCCTTAGAAATTGCGTCTTTTGTGGTTTGTGATAGCAATGTTCTATTTTGGCTTCTACCAATAAAAGTTAGAGTTATTGGTTCATCTTTAAACGTGTAAATGAAATTGGCTATTCCATTATCGTTGTTTCCCGAGAATCTTACTATTTCGTATGTTTTGCCAATTGTGCTAAACTGGTAGTTTAACCCATCACTGTTTACTGGAAGCGATTCTGAATATGCGCCATCTTTGGTTGATAGTTTAACTTGGTTATGCTTGATTGGTTGTCCACTGTATAGACTTTCTATATACATACTTCCCTTTTCACTAACTGCTGTCCTAAGCCCATTTTGAGTGTATGCGCTTTCTAATGGTAATGATTTTGGTATATAATCTCCAAACTCTTGATATTGAGGATTTCTAATGTAATTAAAATCTTTAAGTATGATTTTAAGCTCTTGATAGTTCACTTCGAGCATTGAGTCGCAATAGGATATGTTTCTAAGATTTTCATCAAGCCTGACTTTTTGCATCAAATCAAAGCCTTTATTTATTTCATCAAATGCGGTTGGATATAGTGTTTTTATACTATCAATTTTGAGCTTGGCAAGCGAATAGTTGCCGTTTGAGTAAGCATTATTAGCCTCATTAAATAGGTTTT
This sequence comes from uncultured Proteiniphilum sp., assembly GCA_964345815.1. GTDB lineage: Bacteria > Bacteroidota > Bacteroidia > Bacteroidales > Dysgonomonadaceae > Petrimonas. The sequence continues at coordinate 9,690 of CAYFSV010000050.1, forward strand.
TAGCCTCTTTGTGCTTGCTATTACACGAAATAAATAATAGAAAAAATGATACTAAGAATGTAATCAGTTTCTTTAAAGTTAGGTTCATAATTTGATTTACGAGACAAAATAATTATTTGAATTGCTATACAAAAATAACAAATATATCTACCATAAAATGGTTTTCATGCTCATTTATTGTAATTTTGCAATTCATAACAAAAGTGTTTACTTGTAGAGGGCTGAATAATAGATGTATATGTGATTGATGTGTTGATGATTTGCTCATGTCATGATATATATTTGAATTAAGCACCTAATAAATATAAATGTATATTATAGAAAATAATGCATATATCCATTGATGAAATAAGAGAATATTTAGATAAAGATATTTTCAAAATTATATCTGAAGTTGCTGATGATATGAGTTTGGAGTGCTATGTGATTGGCGGTACGGTCCGAGACTTCTTTTTGTATCGTCCATCCACAGATATAGATATAGTTGCTGTGGGCAAGGGCGTTGAACTAGCACAAGCTGTTGCATCACGTCTGGGTAAACGAACAAAGATTTCAATTTTTAAGAACTTTGGTACGGCTCAAATAAAATATAAAAATTATGAGATTGAGTTTGTAGGTGCTAGAAAGGAGTCCTATATGCTAAATTCTAGAAATCCTATAGTGGAAGACGGAACACTAGATGATGATCAAAAGAGAAGAGACTTTACTATTAATGCAATGGCTTTTTGTTTAAACAAATCTAGGTATGGCGAGTTGTTGGATCCATTTAATGGTATGCAAGACTTGGAGGATTTGATAATAAAAACCCCTTTAGATCCAGACATTACTTTTAGTGATGATCCATTGCGAATGATGAGAGGTGTGAGATTTGCAACGCAACTTGGGTTTGATTTATACCCAGAAACTTTTGATGCAATTGTAAGGAACCGAGATAGAATAAAGATAATCTCTAAGGAAAGGATTATTGATGAATTGAACAAGATTATTATGTCTGCGAAGCCTTCACTCGGATTTGTTCTACTCGAAAAAACAGGTTTGCTTAATATTATTTTCCCAGATTTGATAGCACTAAAAGGTGCTGAAACTAGAGAGGGGGTTGGACACAAGGATAATTTTTATCATACTCTTAGTGTTCTAGATAACATAGCAAAGGTAACTGATAATCTTTGGTTGAGATGGGCTGCAATTCTTCATGATATTGGTAAGCCAGCTACGAAAAGATGGGATAACAAAGCAGGATGGACATTTCATGGGCATAATTATGTTGGAGGAAAAATGGTTCCCAAGATTTTTAAAAATTTAAAGCTCCCACTAAATGAGAAAATGAGATATACTCAGAAGCTTGTAGAGATGCATATGAGACCTATGCAACTGGTAGAAGATGAGGTGACGGATTCAGCTGTAAGAAGACTTCTGTTTGATGCTGGTGATGATGTGGATGATTTGATGACTTTGTGTGAGGCTGATATTACATCTAAAAATCCAGATAGAGTAAGACGACATCTGAAAAACTTTAAAGTCGTTCGTCGAAAGTTAGTTGAGATTGAGGAGAAAGATAGAGTGAGGAATTTTCAACCGCCCATTGATGGAAACGAAATTATGGAGATGTTTGGCTTGGGGCAGGGTAGAGAGGTTGGAATCTTGAAGTCATTGATAAAGGAGGCTATTCTTGAGGGGGAGATCTCTAATGATAGAACGATGGCATATAATTTCCTTGCTGAGAAGGCTAAAGAAATGGGATTGAAGCAAATGAAAAACTAAGCTTGAAATATAACAAGGTGTTTGTGGTGTTATTTTAGCAGAGTATTTATTGAATATTAAATGTAATAATTTCTAACTTAAGTAATAATTGTGTTTCTTTGCATTCAATTTTGCTGTATAGTGTCGTATTTAGAGCTATAATATTTTCTTTATAACAAATTAGTATATGTCTAAGAAAAAAAGAATATCTACATCCAGATTTGTTAATGCAAAAATCACATCTACCATAAGTGTAACATTGGTTTTAGTGTTGTTGGGCATGACAATTTTAGTTTGGTTTCTAGGAAACGGAATATCCAATTATGTCAAAGAAAACATTAGCTTTAGCGTTATATTAGATACTGACATAACCGATGCTCAAATTCAGAAAATAAGAAAGGATATAGATGCACAAGCCTATGTTAAATCATCTAGATTTGTTAGCAAAGAGGAGGCAAAAGAAGAATTGATAAAGGACTTGGGCGAAGACCCATCGGAGCTTTTAGGATATAACCCCGCTTATGATGCTATTGAAATATTCTTATACTCCGAATATGCTAACTCTGATAGTATAGCACATATAAGCAAGTCTATTATGGAAAAGAGTAATGTTGATGATTTACTATATCGACAAGAGGCTATAGATTTGATTAATAATAACATATCAAAGATTACAGCAGTCTTATTGATAATCTCCATCATTTTAATAATTATTTCTTTTACACTTATAAGAAATACAATCCGTTTAAGTATATATTCGAAGCGGTTCATAATAAATACAATGAAACTTGTTGGTGCCAATGGTAGCTTTATAAGAAAGCCATTTATAAGGAGTAATATTATAAATGGTATTATAGCGGGTGTCTTGGCTAATTGCTCAATTCTGCTAATCTTGTTTTACTTCAATAGGGAATATACTGAGGTTAGAACTTTTGTAAATACATTTGAGCTTGGAGTTGTATTTGTAATAGTTGTTATGCTTGGTGTAATGATATCTGTTATTGCAACATATTTTGCTGTAAACAGATATTTGAAAATGGAAACAGATAATCTATATTACGTATAAAATTAAAAATAAATATGTCAAAAAAAAATCTTGCCTTTCAAAAGACAAACTTAATTATAACTGGTATTGCCATATTAGTAATAATAATTGGATTTGTTTTGATGAGTGGTCCTTCAACAACTATAGAAGGCTTTGAACCCAGCATTTTTAGCGTTCGTAGGATAAAAGTTGCTCCAGTTGTTTGTCTGATAGGCTTCGCATTAATGATAGTCGGAATCTTATATCCAAACAAAGAAAGGGACGTAGAATAATTTAAATCTAGAAAATAATATTTAATGAGTACATTAGAGGCGATTATTATTGCCATTGTTGAGGGATTGACGGAGTTTTTACCTGTTTCGTCTACGGGGCATATGATTATAGCGCAAGCTTTGATGGGGGTGGAAAGCACTGAGTTTGTTAAGGCTTTTACAGTTATAATTCAGTTTGGAGCTATTTTATCTGTAGTGGTTCTTTATTGGAAAAGATTTTTCAGATTGAATCCTATAAAGATTTTTGATAAAGATGTAGTAGCTAATAAATCTGTAGGCGAGAAGTTTTGGATATATTTAAAGAGGTTTCTGAAGAAATATGACTTCTATTGGAAGTTGCTTATAGCACTATTACCAGCTGCATTTTTAGGACTTTTATTTAGTGACTATATAGATGACCTATTAGAAAATGTTTTTGTCGTAAGTATTATGCTGGTTATTGGTGGAATTATTATGCTTTTTGTGGACAAATGGTTTAATAAACCAATAAAAGATCAATCCATATCATGGCAAAGGTCTCTTAAGATAGGGTTTTTTCAATGTATTGCTATGATTCCTGGAGTTTCAAGATCATTTGCAACAATTGTGGGAGGGATGAGTACAAAGCTAGACAGACGCAATGCGGCTGAGTTTTCGTTCTTTTTAGCCGTTCCAACTATGGCTGCTGCTGCAGGCTACAAAATGTTTAAGCTAATCAAAGATCCACAAAGTATGGAAATGCTTAAGGAGCAAGCGATGCTTTTGCTTGTTGGAAATGTTGTTGCCTTTTTGGTTGCCATTGTTGCAATTAGATTTTTTATTGATTTTCTTACGAAATATGGTTTCAAAGCCTTTGGTTGGTATCGAATTATAGTAGGAGTAGCGCTGATTGTGCTGCTTTTATCTGGAAATGTTTCAAATGTTATTTAATGGATTTTATAGAAGGAGAGATTCTCTACATTGATAAACCTTTACATTGGACCTCTTTTAAATTAGTGAAGGTTGTAAGGGCTAATATCTGTCGTAGATTGAAGATTAAAAAACTTAAGGTAGGTCACGCAGGAACGCTCGATCCTCTTGCAACGGGAGTTATGGTGATATGTACTGGTAAAAAGACGAAGCAAATAGATAGGTTGCAGGCTATGACTAAAGAGTATATAGCTGAAATTAAACTTGGAGCAACAACACCATCATTTGATCTTGAAACAGAGATTGATGCTATATATTTGACAGGTCATATTTCGAAGGAGTTGGTTGAACAAAAATTACAAGAGTTTGTAGGTGAGATTGATCAGATACCCCCTGCTCATTCAGCAGTTAAGGTGAATGGAAAAAGAGCTTATGAGTTTGCTCGCAAGAATGAAGATGTTGAACTTAAACCCAAGAAGTTGGTTATAGATAGTATTGAATTATTAAATTATAGTTTACCAACCATAACTATACGCGTTGTATGTAGCAAGGGTACTTACATACGAGCATTAGCAAGAGATATAGGTGAGGCTTTGAATTCAGGAGCCCATCTTACTGCGCTAGTGAGAAGTCGTTCGGGTGATATAACTTTAGATGACTGCTTGCGGATTGATGAATTTGATGACTTTTTGGATAAACACATTACAACAGTAGAAAAATAGATTAGTATATTATAAATATGAAGCTTTCACAATTTAAGTTTAACCTGCCGGAAGAATTGATTGCAAAATTTCCGAGCAGATATAGAGATGAGTCTAGAATGCTTGTGTTACATAGAGATTCTGGTAAGATAGAGCATCTTGTTTTTAAAGATATAATTGATTTCTTTGATGAACAAGATTTCTTTATATTCAATGACACAAAGGTTTTTCCAGCTCGTTTATTTGGTAGTAAAGAAAAAACAGGTGCAAAAATTGAGGTCTTCTTGTTGCGTGAATTAAATGCAGAGCAACATTTGTGGGATGTTTTGGTAAATCCCGCTCGAAAAATTAGAATAGGTAATAAGCTATATTTTGGAGAAAATGATGAGCTCGTGGCAGAAGTAATAGATAATACAACATCTCGTGGGCGTACCATTCGTTTTTTATATGATGGCCCATATGATGAGTTTAAGGAACAACTTCATGCCGTTGGTGAAACGCCAATACCAGAGTATTTTGAAAGAGCAGCTGAACCAGATGATGCTGAGAGATATCAAAATATATTTGCAAATAATATTGGTGCAGTTGTTGCTCCTGCAGCTGGGTTGCATTTTAGTCGAGAGCTACTTAAGCGTATGCAAATAAAGAATATAGAGAGTGGCTTTCTAACAGTACATCATGGCTTGGGAGCTTATAGGGACATTGATGTAGAGGATCTAACTAAGCACAAAATAGATTCGGAGGAAATGATAATCACAGAAGAACTATGTGAAAAGGCTAATGCAGCAAAAGATCGAGGTAACAAGATTTGTGCTGTGGGTGCCTCTGTTCTACGTGCCATAGAAACTACTATAAGTACTGATGGGCATATTAAACCAAGAACTGGTTGGACAAACAAGTTTATATTTCCTCCTTATGAATTTTCTTTCCCTAATGCATTAGTTAGTAATTTTCAATTGCCCTTTTCACCTCTGTTGATGATGGTAGCAGCATTTGGCGGGTATGATGAGGTTATGAATGCATATGATGTAGCCATTAAAGAGAAATATAGATTCGGAGCATATGGTGATGCCATGCTGATTATTTAATTCATCTTTAGCATGGATGGACATAGATTGTTTTTGGGTTTAGGTTCAAACCTTGGAGATAAGCAACGAAACATTGAGCTTGCTTATTTTGAAATAAATAAGCGGATTGGAAAAGTTATTTCCCAATCCGCTTTTTATGTATCTAAGCCTCAGGGATTCGATTCCAATAATGAATTTCTGAATACAGTGTGCGAGGTTGATACTAATTTAAATGCTAGAGAGATTCTAGAAGAGATATTTGTGATTGAAAAAATTGTTGGGCGCACATCAAAGAGTCTGAATGGTGTTTATTCTGATCGATTGATTGATATCGATATACTAATGTACGATAACACTGTTACATACATGGAAGATTTGGTGATCCCTCATCCTAGACTTCACCAAAGAGATTTTGTATTAATCCCTTTTGCGGAAATATCCCCTAAAACAGTTCATCCAATATTGAAAAAAACTATTGCTGAGCTTAATAATCAACTTGTTAATGATAGTCTTGCGCTTGATTGAAATGACTCTAGCAAGTTTTTGATATGCCAATCAAACCTTCAGTGATGTAATATGTGGCTTTTTATTTAGCGAAAAGGGCGCTATTGAAGTAGTTTCATACAATATTCTTTCTTGACCTTATTTATTTCTATTGTGCTCATATCATTTGTTTAGATTAAGATTATCACCGTGGGATGCAAAATAATATACGAAACTACTTACCTCATATTTGTATATTATTTATTATCTTTGAAATCATGAACATAGTGTTAAAGAACGAAAAACATATTT
>CAYFSV010000051.1:0-15395 GCA_964345815.1 uncultured Proteiniphilum sp.
CAAGACTAAGGCACAGATGCCCTACCCAAAAAGTAGCAATCGCACAAATTGCGAACGCTACTTTTTGAAAAAGATGGCAATCGCAACTTTTGCGAAGGGTGCAAAAAGTGGGGGATGACGTTCGCTGTTAATGCGAAAACATATTTTAACGTCACTTTGTTCGAAATCACGGGGTGCGCATTAACAATTGCCCAAAATAATAGGCTTCGCAAAAGTTGCGAAGGGAGGATTTTCAAAAAATCATGCTTGCTCACAGATTGCGATGTCCTTAATATGCAAATTGATTGCTTCGCAATTTGTGCGATTGGTATCTGGTTGTGAATAACTGTTATCGCAATGTTTGCGATTGCCTACTTTGGGCAGAAATATGTTAATACATAGATTGCGAAGGGAGGATTTTACTCCCGGAATGGATGCTCATTGAGTGAGTAACACTAAAATGTGGGCGGGTATATGCTTCGCACAAATTGCGAAGTCTATATTCTACTTTGGGTATGGTGTCGCAATGTGTGCGAAGGGCGCATTTTGGGAAAAATAGCATTGCTCACACTGTGAGTAAGGGAGAATGGGGGCTGTTTTAGCGTTGCGCACGGCGTGTGAGAACTATCTTTGGGGTGGGGGTGGTGCTCCGCATGCATGTCGATTAATGTTTTAGGGGTGTGTATATGGTGCCTCAGTTATTGCATAATTATGCGCACCAAAGCTATCTTCTACTTGCAGGGCTGTTGCGAAATTCTAAAGCCTTATTCTAATATATAGACAATTATAAAACTTGTTATGTGCTTAGGCGGTTTTTGTCAAAATGGGCAAATACATATTAGAACACTTCCTAAATAATATTACAACTCTAAACAGACTCTTTTGAGAACACCAAAAGTGGGATATGTGATATTCAAGAAGAGACTTAATTAAAACATTATTTAGAAATTAATAGTATCTTTACAGCTAAACAAATTAATCAACTATAGCCTATATTATTAAAGGGATTTATGAGCAATTATTTGAAGAATTTACGAATTTTCTTATCAGATTTCTGGATTAGATATTTTTGGCAACATCCAAATAGGTTGATGGGACTTAAAGTTACACTGTCTGTTTCGATACTTTTAATTCTCGCAATTCTGATGGGAAATGCAATGATTGGTGGAACATTGGTTTTAGGGATACTTGGTGGAGCAATTGCCGAAACTGATGATCATCCTAAGGGAAGAGTCAAGTCGTTGGGACTTACCATACTGGGGTTCCTGATTTCGAGTGTCTCGGTTGAGCTGCTCCATCCATACCCACTTCCATTTGCTATTGGTCTCTTTTGCTCATCATTTATTTTTATAATGATTGGAGGTATAAGCGAGAGATATCGTGGCATAACATTCGGAACACTTTTGGTTTCAATCTATGCAATGTTGGGATTGTGTATGAATAATCCTTGGTATTTTCAACCTGCTGCGCTTGCCACGGGTGCTTTGTTTTATGGAATAATATCGCTACTATTATTGATGAATAAGCCATGGCGTCCTCTTCAAGAGGAGCTCTCTGTGGGATTTAAGCATTTGGCACAATATATAAATATAAAATCAAAACTTTTTCCAAGCGACGAGCAAACGCAAGACCTCACAAGAAATCAATTGGCTCAAAAAAATATTCAATTGGTTCAAGCCATTAAAAGAACCCATCGAGTTTTGAGGAGCTATGCAAGCGAGATAGGCAAAAAAAGCGAAGAGTTAGGCGAATATTATACCAAATGGCTTATTCTCCAACGTCTTCACGAAAGGGCTGCTTCTAGTCACGAGAGCTATGATTTGCTGAGTTCTAAAACCGATAATATTAAATTAGTGGAAGGATTGGGACAATTGTTATCCGAAATTTCATTGGCAATAAATCAGTATTCAGAATGTTTGCTTACTAGCAAGCCATATAGGCATCCTATTTCGTTGCAATGGACACTGGCAGCACTCACCGAAATGATGTCAGCTCACCGAGATGACAATCAATATGCCGCTTTGTCGTTGTTGTTTGCAAATCTCACCGAGATGGAAAAGATAATGAGTGAAATTGATAAGCCTGTTGTTACAGATATGGTTCCTTCCGATTATGAGCCTCTATCTATCAAGCAGCGTATCAAGTCGCTGTTTGATCGTCATAATCCTCGTTTTAAATATGCTATCAGGTTGAGCATTAGCTTACTTGTGGGATATGGGTTATTATATTTCTTCGAGTTCGAAAAAGGTGAGTGGATTCTTTTGACATCGCTTCTTGTGTTGCAACAAAGCTTTATAAGCACCCGTCAGCGATTTGTAGAGAGAGTTTTGGGCACAATGTATGGAGTAGTTATCGGAATTTTATTAGTGCAAATAATGCCAACTTTGGCAGGTCATATTATATTGTTGCTTATATCCTACTATTTGTTTTTCTATTATACAAAAAACAAATATGCCATTGCTGTGATATTTGTTACAATTCTTGTTATCACCCTTTTCAATATTCAGCTCAATCAGGGTATTGAAGTTATGGGACCACGCATGCTTCACACAATAATTGGTTCGGTGTTGGCTTATTTATCTGTTCGTTTCATACTTCCCGATTGGCAATACAGAAACTTGTCGAAATTACTTTCGGATGCTTTAAAGAGTAACGAAAAATATTTCGAAGCCATTTATTCGGAAAATGTTGATAGCGAGACATATAATTATTTGAGACAAGCAGCTCATCAGGCTGATAATGCATTGACTGCTGCATGGCAAAGTATAAAAGTGGAACCTCGACGTGCTCGATACTTTCAGGAACAGGCATTTAGACTTACATACCTCAATCACACTACGCTTTCATATATATCAGCTTTTGGAGCACACAACAAAAACAACAAGATTTATGAAGAAAACCTTGTTGTTTGTCATGAAATAAGTTCAATTTTGTGTGGTGCACATCACTTAATTTCAAATGTGGCAGGTGGTGAGAGTGATAAATTATTGCTTAGAGATGCTAATGAGATAATGAGTCAACATCCAAGCCGCACCATGTTGTTGTTGCTAAATATTAGGCGGTTTGCCCATGAGTTGTATATTGAATCTGAAAAATTGGTTGAGTAGGAAAGGGATAATTATTCTGTCATTGTTTTGGTAATCTTATCGATGTTTAGGCTATTTGCCATAGCGTTGAAAATCTCGAAATATGTTGATTGATTATCATATAAATCCTCATGTGTTCCCTGCTCCACAATATTTCCTTTTTCTAAAACAACAACATTCTCTGCATCAATAATTTGCGAAATGCTGTGTGAGATAATAATTACGGTTCTATTCTTCTTGATTGCATCCAAACTCATTTTTATCTGCTCTGTTGCAATAGCATCAAGACTTGCAGTTGGCTCATCTAAAAATATTATTGGTGGATTCTTCAAAAACAGCCTGGCAATAGCAATACGTTGCTGTTGCCCTCCCGAAAGTAAGTTTGCCTGCGAGTCATATCCATTGGGCAACTCTAAGATTTGTTCGTGTATATAAGCTTTCTTTGCTGCATCAATCACATCTTGTTTGCTTGCTAATGGATTTCCGTAAAGAATGTTTTCTTCGATGGAGCCTTTAAATATATGATTCTTCTGTAGTACCAATCCAATATTGTTTCTCAGATATTCTGTATCATATTCTTTTAAATCAATACCATCAAGAGTTATACACCCTTCATCTGGCTCATAAAACTTGTCTAATAAGTTTATCAATGTGCTTTTGCCAGCTCCACTTAATCCCACAAAAGCAGTAATCTTGTCTGAGGGCACAGTGAGTGACACATTATTTAATGCTTTGGTGCCATTAGGATAAGTGAAGTCCACATTCTTAACCTCAATATTGCCTATTAATTTTTTTGGAATATAGTTTCCAGATGCCTCCACTTCGTGTTCAGCATCCACAATATCAAAAAATCCTTCAGAATAAACTAGTGCATCATTCACTTCGTCATATATCCTATGTAGTTGACGTATAGGAGCGGACACATTATTAAACAACAAGATGTGAAACATGATGGCTCCAATACTCATCTGTCCTTTAAGCACAAAGTAAGAGGTCAGAATTATTATGACTACCACTCCAATTTGCTCAAGAAAACTCTTAGCTCCCTCAAATAGGAAACTAAGTTTTCGTGTTTGCATCTGATTTTCAGTCATGTCATATTGTATCTCGTTATGCTTCTCGGCTTCAAGTGATTCCCTCACAAATGATTTTATTACCGTTATAGAGTCAATTAGTCCAATTATAACACCACTTTTGGTTTCACGATATTTTCTCATTCTGCGTCTAAATCCACCTAGCTTTTTAGCTTGCATCCTACTCACAAAAAAATAGAGAGGCAACACCATCAAACTCACCAGTCCGATATAAAAGTTGGCTGAGAACATAAAAAATAGAGCTACCACAGAGTTTGCAAATAGAGGTAGAATATCAATAAAGAAGTTTTGTACCAGTCTTGTCAAGCTTGATATACCCAGTTCGATACGTGTTTGCAGCTTCCCGCTCTCATTTTCCACCGACGAATAAAATGCAAGCCTATAGGTAAGGATTCTCTCCACAACAGTTTGTGATAGGTCGCGAGACACCATTATCCTAAGTCTTTCGCCAAAGAAGCGTTGTCCAAATTGAATTAGGGTGTATATAAGCTCCTTTGAGAGTAGTATTACGGTTATTAGTACTAGTAGCTTTGAGCCATCAGCAAGCGTTTTGCCAGCTTCCACCAAGTTGTTGATTTGATCAACAGTATATCGCAAAACGTGAGCATTAACTTGCGCCATTAGCGAGCCAATGATTGTTAGAATAAGTGTGGCTATAATTAGCCACTTGTATGGTTTCACATATCTGCTCACCTTTTTGAACAGCTGCATCAATGTTAAGTTTGGTTTTGGTTTATTGTTCAATATTCTCTATAATTTTAAAAGTTTGAGTTGGTGGGACTCCCTTAATGTAACTTGGTTTAAAAAAGAGATGTTTTTATATCTATTCTACTTTCATTTTGATAATCAGGAATATTGCCCAACCTCCTAAGATAATCAATCATATTTTCGGCGGTACCTTGAAAAAGAGTTCTCCCATCATCTTCATGCTCAAAAATATAAGCTGTTGCTATAAAGCTATTTACAGCTACCGAATAAACCTTATCCATATCAAGAGGTGTGCCATCTAGTAAATAGAACTCCACATCTTCCAAAGCCCCATCTTTTGTTAGGTGATACGTGGTTTTAATACCTGATGGAATAAGGGCAGCATCCTCATCCAATGGGTAAGCTGCATAATATAGGTTTTTCAATTCGTGCCCTGTTAGGTTGAAAACCACGATCTCGTTACCAAATGGATCGGCACTATATACATCTTTAATTGTAACATCCCCTTTGTCTATATGATTAATGCGTACACCACCAGGATTGATAAGCGCTATATCTGTTTCGGCTCCTACCCGCAATGCATCTACCATTAAATATCCTACCATCTCAAATGTATTGAACTCGGTTTCTGCTACTGCAACTTTTTCGTTTAGCACAGGATTATCATTAAACTTATCCACCATTGCCATTATTGTAGCATTTTTGTTTCCTTTATTACCTACATCCATAAGTTTCATTTTGCGATTCAAGGTTCCATCATTTTTCAAGCTTAGTTCTATAAGTGTTGCATATTTAAGCCTACGCTCTGCTTGAGTTATCAATATTCCATTCTCTATAAGCTCCCTGTCTATCTTTGTGTGCGAATGCCCACCTATTATCAAATCAACAGTATTGATAGGTAGCATGCTTGTCAATTCAATATCGTTTTCAATACCAAAGTGGTTCACATATATCAGAATGTCAGCACTATCTTTTAGATGCGTCATATTCTTTGCCACCTCAAATGGATTGTCAAATCTAAATCCAATTACATTTGCAGGATGCGAGTCGGGTATCCCTGTTTCATTTATATCAAGCACTGATGTAAAGGCGAGCTTAACCCCATTGGGCATCGTTAATATTTTATATGGCTTAAGCTCTATTCTGCTGTCTTGTGGTGGCACAGCATTAGCACATATAAAGTCGAAGTTTGCACTATCAATAAGCGTTGCAAAGCCTTCTTGAGATGTGTCAAATTCATGATTGCCCACTACTGAAAAGTCAAATCCTACGGCATTCATCAAAGCTATCATTGGGTAGCCCTTTGGCTTATACTGATCATTTACTGGTCCTCCTGTTTGGTTGTCGCCTCCCGAAATTAATAGCATATCGGGATAGATATCTCTTAGGCTATCAACCATATAGGCGAAACGAGGAAAGTTGTCGATTGCAGCATGCATATCGTTCACTGCAAGAATGGTAACCGTCTTGTCGGTTGTTACAGATTTACCACTTTTGCGACTACTTCCGCAATTTGACAATAACAAAATCACAAAAACTAGTGCTAAATAGCTGAAATGAGCTTTAATTCTCACCTTTTTTCATTCTCATCATTTTTTTCAGGTTTAAAATTTATGTAGATATGGCTTCCATTTATCAATCTTCCGTCATGCGCCACTTGATTTCTATATGCATCATATGTTACAGGTGTTTTGGGCATATCACTAATATTATTTTTTGCATAAAAAGCCCTTACGGCATCAATAACCCTTGCACCGTAGAATATTCTGATTTCTATGTCGTTTACAAATACCACCATTATATATAAAAGTTAAACAAAGAAAAAGAATTTAAGTTTAATGTCTCTTTAATCATGTAGCAAAGTATTCATTTGGTCATTTAATTGTATTGAGGATAAAAAAATTACCTGAGAACTTCAAGTTGTAGTTTGTTTTCCAATAAAGTTAGCTAAGTGTTTTCTATTGCGATATGTAGATTTTTTCTACATTTGCATCAGCATTATATTTAACTTAATGTATTATGATAAAAGAGATAGAAATAGAGGATTATTTACTATCTGATAGCGAGTATGTTTTGATTGACACACGCACACCGGCAGAATATGATAAAGCACATATACCAGGAGCTAAGAATTTACCACTGTTAGATAATGAAGATAGAGTTAAGATAGGAACCACCTATAAACAAAAGGGCAGAGAGGAGGCTATTTTACAAGGCTTCGACCTCACTGGGCACAAATGGCGTAGCTTTATAGAGCGGGCTTTGGAAATGGCTCCACACAAAAGGGTAGCTGTCTATTGCTGGCGTGGTGGGATGCGAAGTGGAATCATGTCGTGGTTGCTAGATTTGTATGGATTTGAGGTTGTGAAACTCAAAAAAGGCTATAAACGATATCGCAACTGGGCTTTAGAGCAGTTTGAAAAAGAGTATGCTATAATTGTTTTGGGTGGAATGACTGGTTCTCATAAAACGGAGGTTTTGAAGGAACTTTATAATCTTGGTGAACAAATAATTGATTTGGAAAACCTTGCCAATCACTGTGGCTCAGCCTATGGTTCTATGAACAAACAGGAGCAGCCGTCGCAAGAAATGTTTGAGAATCAGCTTGCTCTCAATCTTTTTAATCTTGATGCAACACGCCGCATATGGTTTGAGGATGAAAGCCGAACAATTGGTAAACGAGTTATACCTGAAGCAATTTTTGCACAAATGCGTCAGAACCAACTGATGAAAATAGATATGGAAAAAGAGAAAAGGATTGACTTTTTGGAGGAGGAGTATGGTATTTTAGATAAAGACTTCTTAATTAGCTCAACCGAGAAGATTGCAAAAAGACTTGGTCCTGTGCAAACCAAAACAGCTATTGAAGCTATCAAGCTGGGCAACATGCGAGAGTTTATAAACATTGCTCTAACTTATTATGACAGAGCCTACACTCGTGGCTTAAGTATGCGAGAAGAAGAGAAAATAAAAACAATATCAATAGATTTTGTTGATGCATCACAATGTGCAAAACATATATTAGGACAACTTGATAAATAGAAGTATAAAATAGAGATGAATATCGAAACAATAAAACTAACACAATATTCTCATGGTGCAGGATGTGGCTGCAAAATAAGTCCTGCTATTCTTGATTCAATAATACAGTCCACTGTAACATACGACAAAGATGCTCGATTGCTAGTTGGCAATGATAGCAAAGATGATGCGGCAGTGTATGATTTGGGTAATGGCACAGCCCTGATTTCGACAACTGATTTTTTTATGCCAATTGTAGACAATCCTTTCGACTTTGGTCGCATTGCTGCTGCAAATGCCATTAGCGATATATATGCTATGGGTGGAAAGCCCATTTTGTCTATCGCTATTTTGGGATGGCCCATCGACAAACTTGCTCCAGAAGTGGCGCAACAAGTGATTGAGGGTGCACGACAAATTTGTAATGAAGCTGGTATAGCTATTGCGGGAGGACATAGTATTGATGCGCCTGAGCCAATTTTTGGACTTGCTGTCAATGGATTGGTTGATATAAAAGATTTGAAGGAGAATTCAAAAGCCTCTCCCAATTGCAAGCTATATCTTACAAAGCCGCTTGGCATTGGCGCATTATCAACTGCACAAAAGAGTGGGCTACTAAAGCCTGAAGATGCTGAAATAGCTCTTAACATTATGACTTCGCTTAATAAGGTTGGTGTTGTTTTTGCAAAACTCGATTATGTGAAGGCTATGACAGATGTTACTGGTTTTGGATTGCTTGGTCACTTGTCTGAAATTTGCGAGGGTAGCAATATTTCGGCAACAATAGAGTTTGACCAGGTGCCTATTATCCCAACTCTTCACTCATATTTGGATCAGGGTTGTATACCTGGTGGAACTCACCGAAATTGGACTAGCTATGGACATAAAATTGGTGAACTAACGCAACGACAACGCGAAGTGCTTACCGATCCTCAAACAAGTGGGGGGCTGCTAGTTGTGGTGGATGATGCTTTTTGTGATGAGTTTGAAAAAGTGGCAAAAGACAACAACCTAGATCTAAATCCTATAGGATACACTACGGAGCTGGAAAGTGTATTGGTTAAAATAAAAAACACATAGTGGCATAAAATTATTTATACGACTATGTGTTTTTAATTGAGAAAACTATTCTCAAAAATCAATAAACATCTTGAAGCTATTTGACGGAACTGTAATGCTTACAGTTTTGGCACCAATTTCAATGGATTCGCTTGTTAAGTAGTTGCTCCATGTGCCAATGTTAGGAAATGTGGTGTTTGTGGTAATTTCTCCGTTTGTGAAATTACCAACGACTACCACTTGTTTGGCATTACCAAATGATGATAGAGTAATGAATCTCCCATTATCCCAATTGGCAGCAGCAACCTGCCATTCCATTGTGGCTGTAGAATTAAACAGCTCGCTATGATTCATTCTCAAGTCTATCAGTTTAGAGTAAATATCGTGCAGCTGCTTTCTATCTTCATTTTGCAAGTAGTCCCATTTAATTGGTTTTTTACCAGTTCTGCCGTTTTCATCAATAGATATATCATACCCTAACTCTCCAAACTGCCAAATCATTTTTGGTCCAGGCACGGTGAAGAAAAATGCTGCATTTGTAGCCAATTGAGACATTCGAGCTTCGAGGTTGGTCTTTAAGACTCCATTTCCCCACTGGGTCTGCTTATATCCCATACGCTCTTCATCGTGGCTCTCCATGTAGCTCACCAAACTGTTTTCAGGGCGTGATGAGGTTTTATAATACAATCCGTTGAAATTGGAATCTTTTGACCATCCCATTGCCGACTCACAATAAGCATTATTCATATTTCTCCACACCATCATGCCATCGTTACTCAATTCAATCTCTTCTTGATTGTCGGCAAAGTGCTCTAGAATTACATATGCATCCTCTTTCACCTCCTTCACAGTATTGTTATAATCTTTGAGAATAGCAATGCGCGATGCATCATAGTTGCTTGCTGTACCCTCAGTAGAACTATTCTGGGTAAAACCTTTAGTGAGATCAAATCTAAAGCCATCAATGTTATACTCTTCTAACAAAAACTTTAGGTTTCGCTTAATAAAATTGCGAACTAAAGACGACTCATGATTGAAATCGTGAAAAACAGAGTAGGGGTGTGGTGCTTCCACATTAAAATAAGGATTGTTGGCAGCAGTTTTATCTTTAGAATTATCCCACCACATTTTGGCAAAAGGGTTTGCTCCAGTGGCATGATTATAAACCACATCAAAAATTACTGCAATCCCTCTTTCGTGACATTCATCTATAAACTCTTTATACATTTTGTCGGTTCCATAGGCTTTGTCTAATGCAAAAAAGAAGGTAGGATTGTAGCCCCAACTGTCATTACCGTCAAATTCTTGAACTGGCATCAACTCAATTGCATTTACTCCCAATGATTGCAAGTAGTCAAGTTTTTCCATTGCACCGTTGATGTCACCCGATTGTGTGAAATCTCTAAATAGCATTTCGTAAATAACAAGATTGTCAACCTTTGGTGTCTCAAAATTAGTCACCCTCCAATTATAAGTCTCAGGTTGTGTCCTAAATACAGATACAATTCCGATGCCTCCACTTGGATAATCTTTGTTATCGGGATATGTTGTCGAGGATATATACT
This sequence comes from uncultured Proteiniphilum sp., assembly GCA_964345815.1. Taxonomy (GTDB): domain Bacteria; phylum Bacteroidota; class Bacteroidia; order Bacteroidales; family Dysgonomonadaceae; genus Petrimonas. Next base: position 10,513 of record CAYFSV010000051.1, read on the forward strand.
TGTCATTATCAGGGTCCAATATCTTTCGTGAATAGGGATCTGCAACTCTGATTGTGCTACCTCCTTTTGTGCCAATATAATATTGAAACGCATACTCCTTTGTGGAATCTAGGTTGTTTATTGTAATCCACCAACAACCCCAAGCATCGTCGCGATACATTTGTGATTTGTCGTCATTGCTTAATGTCCAGTTGTTGAAGTCACCAACCACATGTGCAAAGTCTTTACTATTGCCATTCTTATCTTTGTCGTATAAAACAAGGGTTATTGTTGTGTTGTCAATTATATTTATTCCCTCAACGACATTTGCTGGTAATGCTTGTCGCTTAATCGCAGCTGGCTCAAATGCTTTAAACTTAGTGTCGGTTACATCAATAAATGAATCATCTTTGATTCCCTTTTTGTTGCCATCGGCACTTCTTATCAATACCCCAAGTTTGGTAACTGCTGTTTCGCCCGAGTCAAACCAATCCCTTATTGTAGGGCTAAGCTTTATAGTCCAAACATTATCCTCACTTTTTGTCATCTTGTATTTTGAGTTGTTGTCCGTCCACTCTTTGGGTTGAAATCTCCAACTTCCCTCCACAATTACACCCGAATAAAGATAAACATCTCCCGACTCACCATACAACTCTGATGATTTTGGAGCTTTAAAAGTTAGGGTCAACTCTTTGTCGGCATCTGCAGCCTCGGGGCTCCATGTCAATCCTTCTTTAATATCGGATGGCTTTTCGGGCTCTGGTGTTTCGCCACCAGGCTCCTCTGGAATGATAATTTCGGGCTTGTCGCTACATGATATTACAGCGATAAGTACAAAGATTAGTATCCAATATTTATTATAGATTTTTATTTTAGATATTCCTGTCATTTTCTATTACAATATTACTTTTCAACAATTATTATCTGTCTTGGTTCTAGTTTAGTTTCTCCTTCAAGTTTAATCTCTTTGTTTGAAATGAAATCTGTAGCTACCTTATTTCCTTTTATAGACTCTGCATATCTATCCAGTTCTATCTCCGATTCACTTGAACTACCATTCATAAATACTAAAATGCTCCTATCGTCCAAATATCGCTCATATACATACACTCCATTTTGTGGCACAAAGTGTTTCATCTTTCCTTTTGCTATCACTTCGTTTCCCTTGCGCCAATGTAGTAGCTTGCGCAAATAGTCGAAAGCTTCATTCTGAAGTTCATCTCTACCTTCTCTTGTAAATTGATTTACTTCATCCTCTTGCCATCCTCCAGGAACATCGAGGCGAATGTGTCCATCAGTCTCATTTTTGTTTCCATGCATCAGCAACTCTGTTCCATAGTATATTTGTGGAGTGCCTGTCATTGTTAGCAAGAAGGTTATGGCTTGTTTCCATTCATTCAAGTTGTTGGGATATTTCTTCAAAAATCTATCGGTATCGTGATTATCCAAAAATCTAAGTACATTGTTTACATCAGGATAGATAAAATCGTAAGCCATATGTTCATAAATGTTTCTCAATCCTCCATGCCAATGTTCGGTTTCTTCGGAAAAGGCTGAGTGCGATAAGCCCATAAATCTAAAATCCATCACAGATTTCAATTGTGTATTCTCAAGCATATTCAGCTTACTATCTTTTTGCCACACTGCTGTGCCTATGGGGTTATCAAGCCATGCTTCGCCAACAATATTGTAGTTTGGATATTCGTTGCTGATTGCGTTGCACCAATCAATCATCATGTCATAGTCAGCATAAGGGTATGTGTCTTGACGAATACCATCTACTCCTGAATATTCGATCCACCAAATACTGTTTTGTATTAAGTATTTGGCAACATGCCTATTGCGTTGATTTAAATCGGGCATTGTGGGCACAAACCAACCTTCCACCATAATCTCTTTGTCGTATGCAGATGCATATGGGTCAAACAACACCTCCTTAAGATGTGATGTTTGCACATATTCATCAAGATTGTTTATCCAATCTTTAGATGGTAGGTCGTTCATCCATGGGTGATCGCTTCCACAATGATTGAAAATCATATCCATCACCACCTTCATTCCTTTTGAGTTTGCATCCGCTATAAGTTGTTTATACTCTTCGTTTGTACCAAAACGTGGGTCCACTCGATAATAATCAGTTGTGGCATATCCATGGTAAGAACCACCCTCCATGTCATTTTCCAAAACAGGATTTAGCCATATTGCAGTCACACCAAGGTCGGAAAGATAATCAAGTTTATCCGAAATTCCTTTTAAGTCGCCACCATGCCGTCCACTTGGATTTTCTCTATCCACTTTATAGTCCATCCTCATTGGTATTTGGTCGTTTGATGGATCACCATTAGCAAACCTGTCGGGCATGATGAGATATAAAACATCAGAAGAGTCGAAACCTGCTAATTCTCTTCTTCCTTCCTCTCTTGCTTTTAGTTCGTAGTTGGTTTTTATTTTCTTTTTACCCTTCGTAAAAATGATTTCAAACTCTTCTGGGATACTTTTAGAAAGATCTAAATAGAGGATTTGATAATTAGGACTATCCAAGGTTACAGATTCAAGTAGCTTTACATTCTCTGAATTAACTTCAACCTTGTAGGATGAAATATCATCTCCATATATCATAAGTTGAAGTTCGTTTTCTTGCATACCACTCCACCAAAAGTGAGGCTCAATTTTTACTTGTTGTGCTATGGCGCTTAGGCTATATACAACCGCCATAATCAATATTGTGAATAATCTATTTGTCATATTCTATAAATTAAAAAAAGCGCAATATTGCTACTGCGCTTTCTGTGGTTATTTTAAATTATTGTTTAGTGATAGAGGCTTTGTAAACAGTAGGATCTGACAAATCAAGAATAACGAGATATGTTCCTGCCTCTTCTATTTTTATGTTATCTCCACCATATGTCAAGTCTTGCATATCTCCTCCAAGGTTGATATCCCATCCATCATTAGCACGGAACTTAAACTCTTTGTCTGAAAGTTCGGCTACCACGCTCCACTGTTTTGTATCTGGATCGTATGTCATTTTGGTTGAGTTGTCCCATCCACCTGGTGTTGCGTCTCCAATTAGTCCCCAATCAGTTTTTTCTGCTGAATAGGTGTAGGGGCTTCCCGACATGTCAACATTCAATTTGTAATATCCAGGTTCATCAATATTTAGGTTATCACCATCATCTGACAACACTCCATCTTCGCCTCCATCTCCATAGTTGGGTCCATCCCAATTTTGCTGTGCTGTAAACTTAAACTCAGATGCTTCACCAAAATATACGTAGCCCTCGTATCTGAAATCTAAATTACGGCTATAGATGCTTGGTGCTGTTTCGGGCGACCAACCTTGATATCCACCTGCAACATATAATTCAAGACTCATTTCACCAATAATCTCAATTGTGTAGGTGTACTCTAGCATGTTGAGATTGATTTTAACCCAACCTGGCTCTGTAACTCTCATTGCCTGAGAGTCATCTATTACTAATTCGCCCTCTAAGTCGGTGTTTCCATCAATTGGATTACCCAATACTCCATCCCATGAGTCAGCATCTTTGCTCGATTTTGGTACTATCTTGAAGTATCCTTCCACATCTTTAACCAATATCGAGAAGTATGGATCTTCATAAACATCTTTGCCACTGTGGCTAAATTTATATCCAGCAAGCTCTTCAAATTTCCACTCATTTATATCACCAATCAAGTAATATTCTGTTTCAATAACTTGTCCCACTGGAGTTATCTTCACTGGTCCTAAAGATATCTTTTCAGTCAGCTGCAAGGTTGCATTTCCCTCATTTAAGTAGGGTGTAACTCTAAAGAAAACCTCTCTTTCAAAAGGAGCTTTTCCATACAGAGTCTTCACAGCTTCGTTCAAATCACTTGAGTTAACCATCGCTGCATTACCACTGCTTTCTATAGGTAGAGGCAATGAGTTAGAAAAATCATTTGTTTTTGATATTTCCACTTTGTAGCTAAGCAAAGTACCTTCAACAACGGTTGGCATTGCAGTAGATTTCACAACTTCAAACATCTTGCCCGTTTCTAAATTGCTTTTTGTAAGAATTAACGGAGAACTAAGCTCAGAACCCATAGCAAAAGTAAACCCATCAGATGGATGCAGTGGCAATTGCTCATTTGTGGTAGGCTCAGCAACAAATTGATCTGCATAAGGATCATCGCACGCTACGAAGAGCGTGGCGATGAGCATGAACAGCAATGATTTTATAATTGTCTTTTTCATCTTATTTCGTTTTTATTTTTTAATAAAGGTATAAGTTCCGTCAATATCATTGAAGAAGATAAAGTATGTTCCAGCCTTGGCTGTAATGTTATCGCCTCCTGGTGTTGCAAAACCCACTGGGAATGTTTTAGAACCCCAGTTGTCGCCCCAATCGCTATTGTATCTAAACTTACATTCGCCATCGCTTGCAAATGTATATTCGGTATACCACATATGGTTGTTCTTATCTTGGTATGGCGTAAGTGCAATGTCAGGACTCTCGCCCCAATCAGTCATTTCGCCCACCAATCCCATGTTGCTATATACTTTTGGAGTGATTGAAGTTTGCTCAAATGTCACCTTGTTGGTTATCGAATTGAGCGTTATAGTGTAGTAGCCATCTTCGGGAACTTGGAAGTTGGATGAACCACCATCGTTATGTACGGGATTGTCGATGCCATCGCTATCGGCATTACCCCATTGTTCGCCCCAATTGCCAACATCCCTGATTAATTTGAACGGTTTAGATGATTCAAAATATCCGGTGTAAGAGTAAATTCCTTGTCCTTCGGAATTGTACACATTTCCTTCCACCACACTCAATGGAATAATGCTCGAGCCATAACCATTTTCATCCCAACCTGTATATCCAATTATGAAATAGGGAACTAATAGGTCCGCCTCATCA
>CAYFSV010000052.1:0-14790 GCA_964345815.1 uncultured Proteiniphilum sp.
GTTATGGCTGGTTAGCCAAAGTAGATGATGCCAGTTTTGTAGAGACTTATTTGAAGTTCTCTGGGCATTTGTACGACTCAGGAATAACTGAAGTCGAGAATAGTAATGATTTGTTAGTCATAACTGCTAACAATGTAATCAGTAAATTGGAAAATGTGATGAGGGTAAAACGCTACGTTCATCGACAAGACCTAACTATGTTGAAGTTGGTGAGCAACAAAGCTCGAAAAAGTATCTTGAGCTCTGTTTTAGCACAGTTGCGCGCTAAGGGAAAGTATGAGAAAGAGATGGAAGATGCTCAATTTCTATTGAATTGGTTGAGAGATATTGCACCAACTCTTCCTCATTATTCTCAAAACCAATTGTCGAGATATATTGGTATTATATCTGATGATTTGGAAAATAAGGAGGATATAGTTAATGCTGTTAAAGCTCTCGGGATGCTTACTCACTTTAATGATTTGATTGAAGAGAATAACAACTTTAGGGATTTGGAGCATGAAAACACCATCTTGTATGAGCAAAAGAACATGCCAACATCCGAGAAAGTCAAAATTAGGCAAGATGCTTATCATGCGTTGCGACTTTTTGTTGACACTCTTGTTACCTCTATGAATGTGGAAGATGACACAAAGTATGACGCATTGCACTTTTGGATTCGCAAAACTCTTAAGGATGCTCGTGTGGCTTACAGGCTTAGCCGTAAGCGCAATTCATCTAAAGGCATTGATGGTGAGGCAAATATTGCTATGTATGCTAATGGTGTTGACATGGCTCAGCACAATTGCAACTGCGAGCCCATTGAGGTTGAGGCAGTTGAGGAGCCTGTGAGGGTGTCAGAAGAGGATTAGATTCTTTTCAAATGTAATTAGACAAAGGGGAGTTGTTCTGTTTGAAATAGACTATTCCCCTTTTAATGTTTTTTATTTTGTACGACAATTATCATTGCTATAATCAATAAAGAGCAAAATGTCTTTATATAATGAATTTTAACCTTAATGCATGTGCTACATATTGATAATTAATTACCTTTGCAATCTGATTTAGCCAAAGTGGAGAGATTTGAACCAGCTTGCAACCACGATAAAAAATGCTAAAACGATTATTCATTTGACGACTTCTCGTTGCATTTTTTCTCATTTATTCATTTCGTAGCAATGCTATTTTAATAAATCGCTCGCTTTGCAAATATAATTATTTTAAAAGTTATGAGCTATTTTTTTACATCAGAGTCGGTGTCGGAAGGGCACCCCGATAAAGTAGCCGATCAAATATCGGATGCTTTGCTTGATGAGTTTCTGGCATATGATGCATCATCAAAAGTTGCTTGCGAAACGCTTGTTACAACTGGGCAGGTGGTGCTTGCTGGCGAAGTGAAATCGAAAACCTATGTGGATGTTGCCGAAGTTGCTCGCAAAGTGATTTCGGAAATAGGGTACACAAAAAGTGAGTATCAATTTGAGGCGCAATCGTGTGGTGTGTTTTCGAGTATTCATGAGCAGTCCGACGACATCAATCGTGGAGTTGATGGCAAAGCCGATGCAATGGATCAGGGGGCTGGTGATCAGGGGATGATGTTTGGCTATGCCACCACCGAAACCGAAAGTTTTATGCCGCTTACCCTAGATTTGAGCCACATAATTTTGGTGGAGCTTGCCAATATACGCAAAAATGAGCTTCATTTGATGCCCTATTTGCGTCCTGACTCAAAATCGCAAGTTACAATTGAATATTCCGAAGATGGAACTCCAATAAGTATCGACACTATTGTTGTTTCTACTCAGCACGACGAGTTTGTGAAGCCTGCCAACGGCACCAATGAGGCTGCACTAGAAGCCGACAGTGCTATGCAATCAAAAATTAGGGAGGATGTAATTAATATTCTAATCCCTCGTGTGAAGCAACAGTTTGAGGGTAATCAGCTTGTTTATAACTTGTTTAATGATGACATAAAATATCATGTCAATCCCACTGGTAAGTTTGTGATTGGTGGTCCGCATGGCGACACAGGCTTGACAGGCCGTAAGATTATAGTTGATACCTACGGAGGAAAAGCTCCTCATGGTGGTGGCGCATTCTCGGGTAAAGACCCATCTAAGGTGGATCGCTCGGCGGCATATGCAGCACGTCATATAGCCAAAAATATGGTTGCAGCTGGCGTTGCTTCCGAAATGCTCATTCAGGTAGCCTATGCTATAGGTGTGGCTAAGCCAATGAATATTTTTGTGGACACTTTCGGTAAAAGCAATGTTGATGTATCGGATGCTGAGATTGCAAAGAGGATTGAACAACTCTTTGATATGAGGCCCAAGGCTATAGAGGATCGATTGAAGCTTCGCAACCCAATGTATTTGGAGACAGCATCTTATGGACACTTTGGGCGTGAGCCAAAGATTGTTACTAAAAAGTTTGATTCAAGATATATGCCCGAACCTATTGTGAAAGAGGTGGAACTATTCACATGGGAGAAGCTAGATTTTGTAGATAAGATTAAAGAGGCGTTCGAATTGTAGGCTTCATGCGAACTAAATAAATGTATCGCCGTTAATATGACTCGTTGCTTCAACAGCAAAGGGTTGCATTAGCGGCGTTTCTTCTATATATAAAACTAAGATATGACAAAACAAGATTCACCAAGTAGATTTAATGATGTGAATGGGGATAGTGCATCTTCCATTTCAAGTGTTGTAGTGTATTGTGCATCAAGTCCACACATAGATGATGTGTATTTTGAGGCTGCAAACGAGCTTGGCAAATTGCTAGCGGTTAATGATTTGGGATGCATTACTGGTGCAGGCAAACAGGGGCTTATGGGTGCTGTGAATAGCAGTGTGTTGGATAATAACGGCAATGTTGTTGGGATAATTCCTCGATTTATGGTTGACAAAGGTTGGTTTCATCCTGATTTGACTGAGATGCACGTTACTGAAACTATGCACGAGCGAAAGGAGATGATGGCTCAAATGTCAGACGCTGCAATTGCTCTTCCCGGTGGGTTGGGAACGCTTGAGGAGCTTGCTGAAATACTTACATGGAGACAGCTAGAGCTATACAACAAGCCAATAATAATATTAAATATTGAGGGATATTACGATCCGCTAATTGCAATGCTTGAGTTGATGATTGAGCGCAACTTTATGCATGATAGTTACAGAAAGATGTGGTATGTGGCACAAACACCTCAAGATGCCATAGACTATCTTAATAATTATGTGGAATGGAAACCCACAATAACCAAATATGACAAAAAAGAATTGTAAATTTGCATTATAATAATTTTATTGAGTGCTTGAAACAATTCCAAATATAAGTTTAGATTCAATCTCGCCATATATCGTGAGAGATTTTGCAGCAGACAGTTTCGAGATATTTGAGACTGGCTTCACTCCATTTGATTTTGTGCCCACAGTTGATGGGAGCATTCATTTTGAGGTGGATTCAACTGCTGTGGAGAGTTTGAACCACGGTTTTTCTGACGGATTCTTGGGCGTTCCGCTGGCATTTACCTCGCATGTTGAGTCAGCTTTCTTCATGTTTTTTGCTATATGCTTTGTGTTTCTGTCTATTGTCACCAAAAGCGAGGCTCACGTTTTTGCGTCTCGTTTCACAAGTGTTTTTTCGCGCAAAAGTCAATATAGAGCTCGGTTTAAAGAGCAGATTACTATTTATGGAGCATGGATTAATATATTCCTTGTCATTCAATCGGTTTTTGTGTTGTCTGTTTCAGCCACGTATATGCTTTGGTTAAATCGAGCAAACTTTCAAATTCCTTTCGATAATATATATCATCTACTGCTTGCTACTTATCTTGGGGTTCTTCTTTTTATAGTCGCAAAGTACATATTATACAGGCTTATTGACTACACTTTTCCCGACTGGGGTTTGCAAGATTGGACATCTCAATATTTCACTGTTGTTGGCTTATTGGGGCTCTTTGGCTACATTCCGGCTCTCCTTTTGGTGTTTGCTCCCGAGCTTAATATTGTGGCTATTATCTTGTTAGTTATATCGTTAGGTATTACGTTTTTGTTTTCTTATCGAAACTTGTTAATCATTTTTGTTAAAAACAATATTGGGCTACTTAATTATTTTTTGTACCTTTGCGCAATTGAAATAGTGCCGCTTTTTTTAATATACAAAGGCGGAATAATATTAGCAAATATAGCAGGAAAATACTAGTTATGACCGCAAGAAAGATAAATAAAGTTCTTATTTCACAACCCGAACCCAGTAATGGTAAGTCTCCCTATTATGAATTAGGTGAGAGATACAATGTAGAGTTTAGTTTTAGACCTTTCATCCGCGTAGAAGGGGTTACCACAAAAGAATTTAGACAACAAAGAATCAATATTCTTGACTACACTGCTGTTGTTATGACATCTCGAACAGCAATAGACCACTTTTTCACTCTTTGCGAAGAGCTTAAGATTGTTGTGCCCGACACAATGAAATATTTTTGTCTGTCGGAGGCAATTGCTCTATATCTTCAGAAATACATAGTGTATAGAAAGAGAAGAATCTTCTTTAGTCAAACGGGAAAGATTGATGGGCTAGATGCTCCACTAACAAAACATTCGAAAGAAAAAGTGTTGCTTCCAGTTCCTGAAGAGCATAGAGATGATGTTCAGAAGTTTTTGGCATCCAAAAAGATAGATTTTACTACTAGTGTGATGTATCGCACCGTTAGTAATGATTATGAAGAAGGCGAAACACTAGATACCGATATGATTCTTTTCTTCAGTCCTTTGGGTGTTAGTTCTTTATTGAAAAACTTCCCCAACTTTGAGCAAGGAGATATGGGTATTGGTTGTTTTGGTGCTGGCACTGCAAAAGTGTTAGAAGATAATGGTTTGAGAATTGATTGTCTTGCACCACAACCAGAGTTTCCTTCTATGACGATGGCATTAGAGGACTTTATAAAGAAGAATCACAAGAAGCACTCTTAGTTTTTTTGAGATGTTTTGAGAATAAAGAAACATCTTATTTTGTAATTATAGTAGATTTTGCAATAAACTATTAGCGAAATCTACTATATTTGTATCATCCCGTTTGTAATAGTTTTTTGGTGCTGTATATGGCTGATAGAGAAAGATATACTTTTAAGAAAGAGGAGAGAATAACTGGAAAAACAAGGATTGAAAATATCTTTGCCTCTGGTGATTCCTTTCTTATATATCCATTTAGAGTTGTTTATAGAAAAGAAATCAACAACTTATCAACAACACATTCTCTTCTAATTAGCGTGCCCAAAAAGAGATTGAAGCGTGCAGTGGATCGAAACAGAATAAAACGTCGGGCTAGGGAAGCTTATAGGCTAAATAAGAAATTAATTGAATTAGAGCCCTTAAAGTTGGGGCAACATCTAGATATTGCGATTATATATGTTGCAGATACTGTTTTGCCTTTCAAAAATGTGGAAAAGTCAATAAAAAGAGTGTTGTGTGAGATTAATAAAAAACTTAATAAACATAGCAATAAGACCTAACTATTTGTTATGAAGTTTCTGAGAAATATTATTACTCAAATATTGCTGTTACCTGTATATTTCTACAGAGCGGTAATTTCGCCACTGCTTCCTCCAAGTTGCAGATACACCCCCACATGCTCGAGATATACTATTGATGCTTTAAAAATTCACGGACCCATCAAGGGTTCCTACTTAGCCATTAAGCGCATAATTAGTTGTAACCCTTGGGGTGGATCGGGCTACGACCCCGTTCCTGAGCCAAAGAAGAAAAAGTCTAAAAAATAGCTTACCATGTTATGACACTTTTCGACCTTCACACACATAACTCTACAGCCTGCAAATCTAGTGCACACAAATGCTTAGCAATATTAAACACATTGCCGTCTGATTACGATAATGCTATATTTAACGATGTCAGCTCATTCTTTTCATGTGGCATTCATCCATGGTATTCTGATGATTGGAAACGCCAAATGAAGTTGCTAAAAGAGATTTCTACACATAATAAACTGGTGGCTATTGGTGAAGCTGGCTTGGATAGGCTTCGTGGTGTTGATTTAGCTCTTCAAATAGAGATATTCAGCGCTCAGATTGTATTGTCTGAAAGTATTAAGAAGCCATTGATAATTCACTGCGTCAGGGCATGGGATGTTTTGCTGTCTATTTATCAAGAGATGAAGCCTACACAATCGTGGATTGTTCATGGTTTTAGGGGTAAGCCTGCGCTTGCAAAACAGCTGTTAGACAAAGGTATGTATATCTCGATAGGTGAATATTATAATCCACAGACTGTGATTGAAATACCAATTGATAGACTGTTTTGTGAAACAGATGAGTCCTCTCTTTCAATATTTGATGTTTATACAAATGTTTCGCAAACGCTTGGATTGTCTATTGAAATGTTTGCAGAGCAAATGGATATAAACAGGCATAGTCTTTTCCCAAACGTAGAATGATATGCAAAAAAAAGAGTGTGTCGATTAATAAATCAACACACTCCATCCTGTATTATCTAGTTCCGAATTTCGGAGCTATTAATTACTTCAGTTTTTTGTAACCATAAACTGCTCTTTCACCTAGCTCTTCTTCGATGCGAAGTAGTTGGTTATATTTTGCAGTACGGTCTGAACGGCTCAGCGAACCTGTTTTGATTTGTCCAGCGTTGGTTGCAACAGCAATGTCAGCAATTGTTGCATCTTCGGTTTCACCCGAACGGTGTGAAGTAACGCTAGTGTATCCTGCTCTGTGTGCCATTTCAATTGCAGCAAGAGTTTCAGTTAGTGTACCAATTTGGTTCACTTTGATAAGGATTGAGTTTGCACAGCCCAGCTCGATACCTTTCTCTAGGTACTCAACGTTAGTAACGAATAGGTCATCACCAACTAGTTGACATTTGTCACCAATTTTGTCAGTTAGAACTTTCCATCCATCCCAGTCTGCTTCGTGCATACCATCTTCGATTGAATCGATTGGGTATTTTGAAATCAACTCCTCTAGGTATTCTGCTTGTTCAGTTGAACTGCGTTTTTTACCATTCTCACCTTCAAATAATGAGTAGTCATATACACCATCTTTGTAGAACTCAGATGCTGCACAGTCAAGAGCAATAGTAACGTCGGTTCCTGGCTTATAGCCTGCTTTTTCAACTGCAGTTAAGATGCTTTCTAGAGCCTCTTCTGTTCCACCTGTTAGGTTAGGTGCAAAACCACCCTCATCACCCACAGCAGTGCTCATGCCTTTGCTTTGAAGAACATCTTTTAGAGCGTGGAATACCTCTGTACCCATGCGAAGTCCTTCGCGGAAAGAAGGTGCACCAACTGGACGAATCATAAACTCTTGGAATGCAATAGGAGCGTCAGAGTGAGATCCACCGTTGATGATATTCATCATAGGAACTGGAAGAACGTATGTGTTTGTTCCACCAATGTAGCGATAAAGTGGAAGACCTTCGTAGTCTGCTGCTGCTTTGGCTACTGCCAATGAAACACCTAGCATTGCGTTAGCACCAAGATTTGACTTAGTTTTTGTGCCATCAAGTTCAATCATCAGTGCGTCGATGTCTGCTTGATTTGTTACGCATATTCCAACTAGTTTTGGAGCAATTACGTTGTTGATATTTTCAACTGCTTTTAAAACTCCTTTACCTAAGTATCTTGATTTGTCGCCATCACGAAGTTCTAGTGCCTCGTTTTCTCCTGTTGATGCTCCAGATGGAACAGCAGCACGACCAAACGCACCAGATTCTGTTACTACGTCAACCTCTACTGTTGGATTACCTCTTGAATCCAACACTTCACGTCCTAAAACTTTTACAATTCTCATGTTGTTGTTTGATTTATATATTTAAAGAATTAATTCTATACTTTTCTTATGCAGTGTTTTAACCTAATCATCAATTGACGATGCAATTGAACTGCAAATATAACTCTTTTTTTGCTAATATTGAGGCAGTTGGATGGTTAAATATTCATTAAAGCGCAAAGATGTAATTTTCACGCTTTATAATCATCTGCATTGCAATCAGGGACTTATTGTTGAACGATAGTTATCAATTCGCTAAAGTTTGATGTTATCATCTTCACGGCTATTGCCATCAATATTACTCCAAAGAATTTGCGAAAAATATATGATCCGCTTTCTCCAAGTATCCGTTGCACAAAGTCTAGATGTTTCAACACGAGATAGACGATTATTAAATTGAGTGCTACGGCTATCAGTATGTTGATCACATGAAAATCTGCTCGCATGGCAAGCAATGTTGTAAAGCTGGCAGGACCCGCAATTAATGGGAACACGATTGGAAATAGTGTGGAGGAAACGTTTGCACTTGATGCTTCTGTTTTGAATAGCTCCACTCCAAATATCATTTCAATGGATAGAATCAAAAGGACCACCGCACCTGCAATAGCAAAGGCTGAAACTTCGAGTTGAAATAGTTTAAGAATCCACTCTCCTACAAATAAGAATATTGTCATGATAAGGAAAGAGTAGAATGCCGCCTTCTCAGGGTTTATGATTTTATTTTGACTTCGAATGTTTAAAAAAATTGGCACTCCACCAGTTACGTCAATGATTGAGAAAAGCACTAAAAAAACTTTCACAATCTCTAGTCCATCTAGTTGAAACATAGCTTTAATGTGTTTTTAGAAATTTGTTAGATAATACTTACTTTATGACTGCAAAAATAGTAAAAATGGATATATTCACCAATCTATAACTGTTAATATGTAGTGGATATGTAGCCCTTTGTAAGAGTGAATAAAAAAAGGCTCTCCTAATCATTTAAGAGAACCTTTATGTGTATGTTTTTTGTAAACTTTATTACTTTGATTCGGATGCTCCTGCCGAGGTGGCTGGTCCATATCTTCTATTCAAGTATTCTGTTACCTCTTTTGTAATATTGTATTTGTCGCTAGCCAATAGGATGTTTGAAGTACCTCTATTGCTAATGATTATTTGATAGCCGTGAGATTTGTTAAACTCTTTGAGTTGAACCTTGATGGTGTCTTCCATCTCAAAGTTTAATTTGTCTTGCTCAATTGCAAATTCGTGAGACAATCTTTCAGCCATCTCTTGATATTCTTGTTGCATCTTCATCAAGCGCTGTTGTTCTTGTTCTGCTCTTTCTTGGCTTAAGAAAGCATTGTTTTGAAGCTTGCGTTGAAACTCCTGAGCTGAGCTATTTAGTTGACGCTCTTTTTGCACAAGGCTAGCACGAGAGTTCTCTTCGGTTCTCATAAGTGCCTCGTTTAGGTCCTTTGCAAAGTTGTAGTTAATCAATAGTGAATCAATATTTACGTATGCAATTGGAAGAGTGAATGAAGAGTCATTACTCAACTCGTCGAAAGTTTTTGCTGAAATGCTGTTCTTACTCGAGCCTGATGTGAAATGCAATACATATAAAATGATGATGGCTACTGCCAATACTCCGCCAATTATATAGGCACTATTATTCTTATTCTCCATTTCTTAAATAAGTTGTGTTTATTAAATTAGTTATAGTTCTTCTGCTAATAATTTTTCCACAATGCTCTCTTTTCTCATTGCTTCTTTGTCTTGTGATGTGGCACAGCTGATTCCTCTATCCTTCATGGGTTGGCTGTCGCTGATGTGCAAACTAGGGAAACCATCTTTTTTCGAAAAGAATGCTTTCACCCCCATTAATAGAATTCCTATCAACAGTACTGCTATGCCTATAAGTATTGTTTTAATCATAATTATTTACATTTTAATTCTGCAAAGATAATGAAATATGAGTATTTGAAATCATTTTTAGCATTAAAGATGCGAAAATTCTGCTAGTTAGCTGTTTTTTTGTACTTTTACAATGCATAAATTATCATGTCAATGTTTTATGCTAAGTGACAATGAGATAATAACTTTTTAAATATATAAACTATGAGTATTAGAAACCTTGAACCACAAAGTATTTGGAATTTTTTCTACGATATTACACAAATTCCTCGTCCATCAAAAAGAGAAGAGCGTATTTTAGCATATCTTCTCGATTTTGCAAAACAAAAAGGCTTTGAGACGAAGCAGGATGAAGCAGGTAATATCCTAATCACCAAACCAGCGACTAACGGAAAGGAGAATGCACCCACTGTTATTCTGCAATCTCATGTGGATATGGTGTGTGAAAAAAATAGTGATGTAGAGCATGACTTTGATAATGATCCCATTCAAACAATTATTGATGGTGATTGGGTGCGAACAAAAGGTACAACCTTAGGTGCAGACAATGGAATTGGCATGGCTGCTGCATTGGCAGTGCTCGATTCGGAAGATATTGCACATGGAAAAATAGAGGCTCTTTTCACAGTTGATGAGGAAACTGGGCTCACTGGTGCAAATATGCTAGCTCCTGATATGCTCACTGGAGATATTCTTCTAAACCTAGATACAGACGAAGAGGGCGATCTATATATTGGATGTGCAGGTGGAAGAGGCACAAAAGCTTATTTTGAATATAAAGAAAAGGATGTGCCTAAGGGTTACTTCTGGTTTAAGGTGCAGGTGCGTGGATTGCGTGGAGGTCATTCAGGAAGTGATATTGACAAAGGGTTAGGCAATGCCAATAAGATGCTTACTAGGTATCTATATTCGTTACTTGATAAAAAGTTTAAGCTGACTATATCCGAAATTGTAGGAGGCAATCTTCACAATGCTATTGCTCGCGAGGCGTATGCAATTGTGGGAGTTAAGCAAAGCCACAAAGAAGAGGTGCGTGTTAAGCTTAATGTGCTTATTGCGGAGCTAGAAAATGAATATAAAAATATAGAGCCCAACCTGGAGTTAAATATCGAGTCGGTTTCTGCACCAACGAAGGTAATGAAAAGGGGAGCGGGGAGAAAATTAATAAAAGCTCTATATGCTTGTCCACACGGCGTGATAGGAATGAGCAATGAGATTGAAGGTTTGGTGGAGACTTCAACTAACTTAGCCTCGATTAAGATGCTTGACAATGGAACAATAGAGGTTGGAACATCGCAACGAAGCTCGGTGGAGTCGAAAAAGCACGATATTGTAAACATGGTTTCTGCTGTATTTGATTTGGCTGGTGCTGATGTTATCAACAGTGATGGTTATCCAGCATGGCAACCAAATGTTGACTCAAAGATATTGCAAGTGTCAAAGGATGTGTATCAAGAGCTCTATGGCAAAACTCCAGGAGTGAAAGCTATTCATGCAGGGCTTGAGTGTGGACTATTCTTAGAAAAGTATCCAAATTTGGATATGATATCCTTCGGACCCGACATCACTGATGCTCATTCGCCCGACGAGAGCATGAATATTCCTTCAGTTGAAAAGTTTTGGAACTATCTAAGAGGAATCCTCGAGAGTATCTAAAAATAATTAATACAAATAGAGATGAACAAGTGCATGCTTTTGCACCTGTTCATCTGTTTTTAACCATAATTTTATTTCATGAAACGCCTCTCTTATGTTATCCTTTTTTGTTGCTTGTTGAGCAATCTATTTTGTCAAACAACATACAGAGCTATGTTTTATAATGTTGAAAATCTTTTCGACACTTTTGATAATCCCGATAAGGATGATGATGAGTTTTTGCCGCATGGTGCTATGCGCTGGACTAATTGGAAATATTGGGAGAAACTTAAAAACATCACTCGCGTCATCACCGCCGTAGGGCAGATGCAATCTCCTTCACTAGTGGGCTTATGCGAGGTCGAAAATGATTCTGTCATATATGCTCTTACCAAGAGATCCCCACTTAGAGCTCAAGGATATGAGTATTTGGTGACAAACTCGCCTGATGAACGAGGAATCAATGTGGCGCTTCTGTATCAGCCGCATCATTTTCAGTTGCTCGAAAAAAATGAATATCAAGTAGAGTTTAGTTCAACAAGAGCTCGTCCAACTCGTAATATCCTTCACGCTTCGGGGAGGGTGTTAAACAATGATACTTTAGACGTTTTTGTACTTCACCCTCCAAGTAGATATGGTGGACAGCTCGAATCGGAGCCTCAACGTATTGATGTGGCGCGGTTATTGCGCAAGTGTGTTGATAGTCTTTTTGTTGTGCGAGGCAATGCAAACATCCTTATTATGGGTGATTTTAATGATTATCCAAATAACAGAAGCATGCAACACGTCTTACAGGCAAATTCTGTACTATCGCCACACGACAACATGGCTCTGTATAACTTGTTTTTACATCGAATGAAGGAGAAGGACTTTGGTTCATATTTTTTTCAGGGTAGATGGGGCATTCTTGATCAGATTGTGGTGAGTGGCAATCTCTTATCTAGCTCAAATTCGATAAGTGTGCAAAATAACGAAGCACATATCTTTAAAGCCGATTTCTTGATGGAGGAGGATAAAACCACTGGGGTGATGAAGCCCTATCGCACTTATTTGGGTCCTAGATATTTGGGTGGATTTAGTGATCATCTGCCAATATATATCGACCTGAATATTCGTTAATTCGACGTTTGTCATATCTATGTAAAAGTATCTTTAAGGGGTGCTAATCAATAATTTATGCATTTATATGCTTCAAAACGAAAACTTTGTGTTAACTTTGCGAGATTTAAAAGATAAAATTAAAACAATAAATTATTTATGACGAATTCAATTATCAAGCGAATCGAATTGTCTGATGGAAGAACGATTACGCTCGAAACGGGAAAACTGGCAAAACAAGCTGACGGAGCTGTTGAGTTGCGTATGGGAAATACGATGCTCTTAGCCACAGTGACTGCTGCCAAAGACGCTGCCCCCGGAGTAGATTTTATGCCACTACAAGTAGAATATAGAGAAAAATTCGCCTCTCACGGAAGATTTCCAGGAGGTTTTATGAAGCGTGAAGGAAGACCATCAGATTATGAGATACTAACAAGTCGTTTGATTGACCGTGCACTTCGTCCACTATTTCCGGATGATTATCATGCCGATGTTTTTGTAAATGTTATTCTTTTTTCTTCAGATGGCGAAGATATGCCTGATGCACTAGCTGGATTGGCTGCATCTGCTGCACTTGCTGTTTCTGATATCCCTTTCAATGGACCTCTTTCTGAGGTGAGAGTAGCTCGCATCAATGGTGAGTTTATTATTAACCCTACCTTCAAGCAATTAGAGCAAGCAGATATGGATGTTGTTGTTGGTGCAACTATCGACAATATCATGATGGTTGAGGGTGAACTTGATGAGGTGTCCGAAGCAGAATTGCTTGAGGCTATAAAAATTGGTCACGAAGAGATTAAGAAGCATTGCCTAATTCAAAATGAATTGATGGAGGCAGTGGGGACTGTGACAAAACGTGAGTATTCGCATGACGAAAACGATGAGGAATTGCGCAAACATGTTTGGGAAGCGTGTTACGATAAAGCTTTAGTGGTTGCAGGAGCACAAAATCCAAACAAACACGAAAGGATTGATGCATTTGCTGCTATTCTTGACGAATATCTTGAAGCTATACCCGAAGAGGAGCGTGAAGAGAAAGCGCCACTTGTCACTAGATATTATCACGATGTTGAGAAAGAGGCTATGCGTCGCTCGATTCTAGACGAAGGAAAACGTTTAGATGGTCGTAAAGTTACGGAAATTAGACCCATTTGGAGTGAGATTGACTATGTGCCAGGACCTCACGGCTCGGCTGTATTTACACGTGGTGAAACTCAGTCAATCACTACTGTTACGTTGGGAACAAAACTTGACGAAAAAATTGTTGACGATGTTTTGAATCACTCTACCGAGAGATTCTTACTTCATTATAACTTCCCTCCATTCTCAACTGGAGATGCTCGTCCACACCGTGGAACGGGTCGTCGTGAGATTGGACACGGAAACCTTGCACATCGTGCACTTAAAAGAATGCTCCCAGCAGACTATCCATATGTGGTGAGAGTTGTTTCGGATATTCTCGAATCAAACGGTTCTTCATCTATGGCTACTGTGTGTGCCGGAACTCTGGCTATGCTAGATGCTGGTGTTATGATGAAGAAGCCTGTGTCAGGTATTGCAATGGGATTGATCTCTGAAAATAAGGGTCAAAACTTTGCTGTTCTTTCTGATATTTTGGGTGATGAGGACCACCTTGGCGATATGGACTTTAAAGTTTGTGGAACCAAAGATGGTATTACTGCTGTTCAGATGGACATCAAGGTAGATGGTCTTTCATATGAAATCTTAGAGCAAGCCCTTTCGCAAGCAAAAGAAGGACGTGATCATATCATGGGTGAAATGATGAAAACCATCTCTGAGCCTAGAGAGGACTTGAAACCACACGCTCCACGCATCGAAGTTCTTGAAATTCCTAAAGATTTTATTGGTGCTGTAATCGGACCAGGTGGAAAAATCATTCAGGGTATTCAAGAGGAAACAGGTGCAGTTGTTACAATTGAAGAGGTTGGCAACAAAGGACGAGTTGAGATTTCGGCTTCCAACAAAAACTCTATTGATGCCGCATTGAACAAAATTAAAGGTATTGTTGCTGTTCCCGAGGTTGGTGAAGTTTACGAAGCTGTTGTTCGTTCGGTAATGCCATATGGTGTTTTCTGCGAGTTCCTTCCTGGAAAGGACGGACTACTTCACATTTCAGAGATTGAGTGGAGAAGACTTGAGTCTGTTGAAGATGCAGGTATCAAGGAGGGCGACAAAATTCAGGTTAAACTTGTGGATATTGATCCACGTAGTGGTAAGTTCAAGCTTTCACGCAAAGTGCTGCTTCCACGCCCTGAACGTAAAGACTAGTTTATATATAGAATTATACCAAAACTAATTTAGTTAGGATTGAATATATGGTAAAGGCGAGCTTCATTTGTTGAAGTTCGCCTTTTGTTTTACCCTTTTGTTCGACA
>CAYFSV010000053.1:0-14435 GCA_964345815.1 uncultured Proteiniphilum sp.
TTATATCCATTAGCATCTGTATAAAGTGTGCTAGGATCACGGTACTTTTGGGTTTCCAATATAAATCTACGATAACTATCCGTTAAAGA
Organism: uncultured Proteiniphilum sp.; assembly: GCA_964345815.1. Taxonomy (GTDB): domain Bacteria; phylum Bacteroidota; class Bacteroidia; order Bacteroidales; family Dysgonomonadaceae; genus Petrimonas. The sequence continues at coordinate 90 of CAYFSV010000053.1, forward strand.
CTTTGCATTATGATTAAAACGAATACCTTGAATGCTTTCAATCACATCACCCGGCATAATACCTGCAACATCTGCTGGTGAATTTGGCACAACATACAAAACCGTTTTCAAATCATTCATGTCATAGCTTATGCCTGTGTAATTAAATCTTGTGAACTTAACATGATACTTCCCCATTGATTTATCCTTATAATTAGGAAATTTCATCAGAATCAATGGCAAATTAAGCTCCAAATATTCAAGTAAGCCATAGTTGGCACTTAGCTTTTCCTTAACATCACACTCAAAAACTAAAGCAGAAGCCCCAGCATCAGTTATTTTTCTATCATAAAATCTTACACCAAACTCAAGATTAAACATAACTTCATTAATCCTAACAGGCAATGTAGCATCAAAAACTGGAATTTTCACCATTTTATTATTTCTAGTATCAAATCTCCAGCTATTGTTATTTACATTCTCTTGTGACATCGCAGCATTATACGCAGAATTGCTCTCGTAGCTATAATAGGTTTGAATAATAAAATCTGGGTCCGTATCATCTTGCTTTAGACCAAGGTTAGTTAGATGTTTAGAAATAATCGCATTAATTCTTTCATCTATCACTCTGGTACTCTCGTCATAAGGAGCAAAAGCAAATGTGCGATAATTAAAAAAATCAATATCATCATCAGACTTAGTTGAAATAGGAATTATAAATTTCCTATCTTGCACATCTTCAAGACTATAAAAAGAAAAAACCGGTGTAAGTTGCGCCTCACTAATTGCATTTCTCAATCTACAATCCTTTTGGATATTTAAAAGTTTAAACGAGTACTCAAAGTTTCGGATAGCAATAGACATAGAATTAGGTACATCATCAAACCAAGACAAAATTGTGTGGGCTGGCTTCAAAAAGGTTCCATTGCCATTAACCTCAAGAATAATATCATTTGGTTTTAATCCAGCCATATCGGCAGGCGAACCAGGAGTAACCTCTGTCACAACAGGTTCATTTTGTCCCCAGTTAGGGTTTGAACCTATTTGAAAATTAAAACCTAAATTACATGTCAACTGTGTATTTTGAGCTATCAAAGAAATTGATAGAACCAAAATAGATATAGTAAACAACAATTTTCTCATTTCTATATAAAGATTTTCGTGTTATTTTTAAAAACAAAGATACACTATTTTTTATTGCTTTTACTGTTCAAAAAACTTAATTTGCCAATATATAAAAGAAAGTAATCATAAATTCTGCTATCTTTGCGATAACAAGCAAGTATTCAGACAATTTATAAATCATTTTATAACTACAGAATAATCAAGACTAAAACATAAACAATAACCATCTAACTTCATTAATTATGCTAGATATTGTAAAAAACGATCCTTGGCTCAATCCATATGAGAAAATAATAACCAGAAGGCACAATTATTCTATGGCTAAGGCTAAAGAACTGACGCAAAATGACAGACTAACGCTATCAGAATTTGCTTCAGGACATGATTATTATGGACTTCACAAGACAACAGAAGAGTGGATATTTCGTGAATGGGCACCAAATGCAACAAATATCTTTTTAATAGGTGAGTTTAATAATTGGTCAAAACAAGAGTCATACAAATTCAAAAGAATTGATAATGGAAACTGGGAACTCAAACTACCCATCAACAAACTAAATCATAAAGATATTTACAAGCTATGGATAGATTGGAATGGAGGCGGTGGAGAACGCATTCCTGCATATTGCAAAAGAGTAGTTCAAGATGCCGAAACACATATCTTTAGTGCACAAGTGTGGGAACCAGAAACACAATACAAATTTAAAGTAAAAAACTTTGTGCCCAACACCTCTCCCCTGCTAATCTACGAAAGCCATGTGGGAATGGCTACTGCCGAAGAGAAAGTGGGCACATACAATGAGTTTCGTGAAAACATTTTGCCACGTGTTAAATCCAACGGATACAATGCTATTCAATTGATGGCTATTCAAGAGCATCCCTATTATGGATCTTTTGGATATCATGTTTCCAGCTTTTTTGCAGCATCATCACGAAGTGGAACTCCCGAAGAACTAAAAGAATTGATAGATGCAGCTCACGAAATGGGTATTGCAGTTATTATGGACATAGTTCACTCGCACGCCGTTAAAAATGAAGTTGAAGGCATTGGCCGTCAAGACGGAACTTTCGAGCAATACTTCCACAAAGACCCTGCTCGACGAAATCACCCAGCATGGGATTCACTTTGCTTCGATTATGGAAAGAATGATGTATTACACTTTCTGCTATCAAACTGCAAATATTGGATGGAAGAGTTCAAGTTCGATGGATTTAGATTTGATGGCGTAACCTCAATGCTATATTATAGCCATGGACTTGAAGAAAGCTTCACAAACTATGGAGATTACTACAACGAAAATCAAGACATTGATGCAATCACATACCTCACGCTGGCAAACAAGCTGATACACGAAGTGAACCCAAATGCAATATCCATTGCCGAGGAGGTAAGCGGAATGCCAGGGCTAGCACTTCCCGTTGAACAAGGAGGATATGGATTTGACTATAGGATGGCGATGAATATTCCAGACTTTTGGATTAAAACAATTAAAGAGAAAAAAGACGAAGACTGGCATCCGACGGCTATATGGTGGGAAAACACCAATAGACGAGCCGATGAAAAAACCATTTCATATGTGGAGAGTCACGATCAAGCATTAGTGGGCGACAAAACTGTAATATTCAGACTAATTGATGCAGACATGTATTGGTTTATGTCGAAACTTATGAGCAGCTCACACAAGGTCGATCGCGGAATAGCTCTACACAAAATGATTAGGCTGATCACATCTACAACCATCAACGGAGGATATCTCACATTTATGGGCAACGAGTTTGGCCATCCTGAATGGATTGACTTCCCAAGAGAGGGCAACGATTGGTCGTATAAACATGCTCGCCGTCAATGGAACTTAGCAGACGATAACAATTTGAAATATCACTATCTGGGTGACTTCGATAAAGAAATGATAGAACTAATTAAGTCCATCCCCAACTTCCAATCCACACCAATCATCAAGCTTTGGGATAAAGACGAAGATGGTGTATTGGCATACATGCGAGACGATTTGTTGTTCCTGTTCAATTTCCATCCATATAAGTCATACAGTGATTATGGCATATTGGCACCCGAGGGCGAATACGAAGTTGTGCTAAACTCGGATAGCCTCAGATTTGGTGGATTTGGACTAATTGATGAAGAGATGCATCACTTCACACTTCACGACAAACTATATAGTAGCGTAAACAAGGGTTGGCTAACCACATATTTACCAGCTCGCACAGCATTTGTTTTAAAAAAAATCAACTAACAAACTAAAATATAAATCATAACAGTATGAAACTATATCCTTTAAAATTCAACCCCATCCTAAAACCAATGATCTGGGGAGGCTCAGATATTGCACCTTTCAAAAATATTGCAACCGAGCACGACAACATTGGCGAAAGCTGGGAAATATCTGGTGTTGAAGGCAACGTATCAGTAGTTTCTGATGGAGAATTGGCAGGAAAATCTCTCGAAGCTCTATTATCAGAAGCCAAAGAACAACTCGTGGGAAATAAAGTATACAAGAAATTTGGAAACACATTTCCACTGCTTATAAAATTTATAGATGCCAAAAGCGATCTTTCAATTCAAGTTCATCCCGATGATAAATTAGGAATGGAACGACACAACTCGTTTGGTAAAACCGAGATGTGGTATGTGGTGAAAGCCGCAGAAGATGCTTTTCTATATTCAGGATTCGAAAAAGAGCTTAGTCCAGATAGATATGAAGAGACGGTTAACGATAATACATTTACCGACTATCTAAAAAAATATGAGGTTAAGGCTGGCGATGTTTTCTTTTTACCCGCAGGCAGGGTTCATGCAATTGGGTCGGGCTGTTTCGTTGCCGAAATACAGCAAACATCCAACATCACATACCGAATATATGATTATGACCGAACTGATGCCGATGGCAACAAACGCGAACTTCATACCGAATTGGCAAAAGATGCAATAAACTTTGAAGTATTAGATAGCTACAAAACCCAATACACACCAAATATTAATAATCCTGTGGAATTGGCAACATGCGAATACTTCACCACAAATCTATTAGATATTGATGTGGCCATTTCTCGCAATTACGTAAATAGAGATTCTTTCACAATATATATATGTATGGAAGGACACTGCAAATTAACTGACGACAAAGGCAACACAACTATCATCAATAAGGGAGAATCAATATTGGTTCCTGCTGACACCAAATCAGCAATCCTAACACCTAGCGTGTCAACTAAGCTATTGGAATCTTTTATAAGATAGTTCTAAACCATAGATATAACAATCTACCAAAACATATCACACACAGAGGTTGAATATAGCAAACCTCTGTGTGCTTTTGCCAACCATAATATACATCTAACAATGAAAGCAATTCTCTTATCAGTACTCTTCTTTGTGAGCATATTTTACACAAATGCGCAAACCAACATCGAAAGCGAACTAGTCATTCTTAATATTGAGACAGGGCAAGAAAATATCATACTTCAGGAAAAGAGACACTTCGAAGCACCCAATTGGTCGAGAGATGGAAACTATCTTATAATTAACTCAAATGGCTTGCTGGAAAAAATATCCACCACTGGCAAAAAGTTAGGCATCATCGACACACATTTTGCAAATCAATGCAACAACGACCACGGAATATCTTTTGATGGCAAATGGCTTATAATTAGCCACAACGACAATACGGTGAAATCGGAAGGAGGGAACTCACGCATTTTCATATTGCCCATAGATGGAAGTTCTGCACCACGATTAATTACCGAAAGCCACCCTAGCTATTGGCATGGCATAAGCCCCGATAACAAGTGGATTGTTTATTGTGCCATGCGCAACGGCGAATGGGATATTTTCAAAGCAAGCATCGAAACTGGTGAAGAGACAAGATTAACAAACGCACAAGGTCTTGATGATGGACCCGAATATAGCTATGATGGTAAATGGATCTATTTCAATAGTCATCGCACAGGCAGAATGCATATCTATAGAATGCGAACAGATGGCAGCGAACAAACCCAACTTACAAATGACAATTATGACAATTGGTTTCCGCACCCCAGTCCCGATAATAAGTCTGTAGTTTATATATCATATATAGAAGATCAAAAGGGTGCACATCCTTTTGGGAAAGATGTTATAATAAGACTATTGGACGTAGAAACTGGGGACACAAAAGACTTAACCCCAATATTTTATGGAGGACAAGGAACATTAAATGTACATAGTTGGTCGCCCAATGGAAAACAAATAGCATTCGTAAGATATCGTCAACTATAACACTGTTTCTACACTTGACTTATACTATTAAAAGTTAAAAAAACACCTATCATCAAATGATTATTGGGGCTTTGTGCCCAAAATACGTCTATCAACAAATGGTAATTCAATTAATCACGACAAAAAAAGTCTATCGTCAAATGATTATTATCAACTTTTAACCAAAATGCGCCTATCAACAAATGGTTATTCGATTAATCACAACAAAATATGCCTATCGTCAAATGGTTATTCCATTAATCACGACAAAATGTGCCTATCAACAAATGGTTATTCAACCAATCACAACAAAATATGTCTATCGTCAAATGACAATAAGCTATTTTTTACAAAAAAACACCTATCGACAAATGGTTATTCAATCAATCACAACCAATAATATTGCTCCACAAAATATTAAATCACCACCACAAGCACATCCTAACTGATTAATTATCATTAAACAACAAAAATCATTTGGAAAGATAGATAAAAGATAATCTAAAATTAGTAATTTTGCATTCTACAAAAACAAAGTTTTAAGGTTACACATAATAAAAACAAATATAAAATGAGAAAAAGAGCATTATTAATGATTTTGGATGGTTGGGGTATTGGCGACAAATCCAGATCTGATTTGATTTACAATACCGAAACACCATATTGGGACTGGTTGCTTGAGACATACCCACATGCGCAACTACTTGCTTCTGGCGAAAACGTAGGTTTGCCACACGGACAAATGGGAAACTCGGAAGTAGGTCACCTAAATATTGGTGCTGGAAGAATTGTATATCAAGACTTAGTGAAAATTAATCGTGCTTGCGACGACAACTCTATCTTGCAAAACCCAGAAATAATAAAAGCATACAGCTATGCACGCGACAACAATAAGAAAATTCACTTCTTAGGATTAGTTTCCGATGGTGGAGTTCATAGTTCGTTGGAGCATCTAAAAAAACTTTTAGATATTTCTAAGGAATATGGCGTAACCGAGTCTTATGTTCACGCATTTATGGATGGACGCGACACCGACCCAAAGAGCGGCAAAGGCTTTATAGAAGAGCTTGAGGCGCATATGGAAAAATCAACTGGAAAGATAGCTTCAGTAATTGGCAGATACTACTCTATGGACAGAGATAGACGTTGGGAGCGTGTAAAAAAGGCTTACGACCTGCTGGTTAAAGGTGAAGGAGCACAATTTACCAACATGGTAGACGCAGTTCAAGCATCATACGACTCTGATGTAACTGATGAGTTTATACTTCCAATAGTGAATGTGGATGAAAATGGCAAACCATTGGCAACTATCGAAGCAGATGATGTGGTTATTTTCTTTAACTATCGCAACGACCGAGCTAAAGAGCTAACAATTGTTCTTACTCAAGAAGAAATGCCCGAATATGAAATGCACACCATTCCACTACAGTATTTCACAATGACGCCATATGACAGCACTTTCAAAGGATTAAACATTTTGTTTGCGAAAGACAACGTGGTGAACACAATGGGCGAGCATGTTTCAAGTTTAGGACTAACCCAATTGCGTGTTGCAGAGACTGAAAAGTTCCCACACGTAACCTTCTTCTTCTCGGGCGGGCGCGAAGCTGAATTTGAGGGCGAGTCTCGTATATTGATTCCATCTCCAAAAGTGGCAACATACGACTTGAAACCAGAAATGAGTGCTCCAGAAATTGCTGATGCAATGGTGGAAGCTATAAACTCGAAAGAGCATGACTTCATTGTGCTTAACTTTGCAAACGGAGACATGGTTGGTCACACAGGTGTGAAAGAAGCAATTCAAGATGCTGTGAGAGCGGTTGACAAATATATGAAGCAAGTGATTGAGGCTGCAAATGCCAACGATTACGAAACCATAGTTATAGCCGACCACGGAAATGCCGACTATGCAATAAATGAAGATGGAACACCCAACACAGCACACTCGCTAAATCCTGTTCCTATTGTGTATGTTTCTGAAAACAAAGATGCAAAAGTAAAAAATGGTATTCTTGCTGATGTTTCACCAACAATGTGTCAAATTCTAGGAATTGATAAAGCTGCCGAGATGAGTGGCGAAGGCTTGTTGACATTCTAATTTGAATATAATTCATTAGTGTGACTCACACTATATAGTAAAATTAAAGCGCCTCTGTGAATATAACAAACAGAAGCGCTTTTTTATATTATAAAATGGGAAGAGCCGAAACAAAATCAATTTTTTTATTAACTTCGCAACTAATTGTGTACATAAACAGTTTATATAAACAACGAAAATTTAACAACAAAAAATAATATGACAACTGTAAAACTTTACTCGCTAGAACTAAGCAATGCAAAAACCTATATTTTTGCAACCCTTTTTGTGATAGGCAATATACTTCTTCCACAATTGGCACATCTCATTCCACAAGGAGGATTTATATTTTTGCCAATATATTTCTTCACTTTAATTGCTGCATATAAATATGGAATGCATGTGGGCTTGCTCACAGCAGTGATGTCTCCAATTGTAAATCATTTATTATTTGGGATGCCACCAATGGCCGTTCTTCCTGCAATATTAGTAAAATCGGTAATACTTGCAGTTGCGGCATCATTAGCAGCAAAGCATTTCAGAAAGGTTTCATTCGTTGGCATATTGATGGCAATAGTTGCATATCAATTTATTGGAATTACTTTCGAATGGATCACAACACAAAGCTTATACATAGCCATGCAAGATATTCGCATAGGCTTGCCAGGAATTTTAATTCAACTTGTTGGAGGATACTTTCTGCTAAGAGCACTTGCAAAAGCATAAAAAAAGGAACTTACATCAAAAAATATATTTTTAGGTTATTATGACATACACCAAAACATTTGAAGAGGTGCATCAAAAGTTTCGCGAAATAGAATTTCGCGAAACTTTTGACATTATTGTAGCAATTGCCAATGGGGGCATTATTCCTGCAGCTATCATCAACCAAAGACTAGACAAAGAGATTCATTTATTAAAAATCAATTTGCGCGATCCATCACAAAAACCAAAATATGAGAGCCCCAAATTGGTGTCGCCAATTGATTTTGACTTCAAAAACAAAACTATTTTATTGGTTGAAGATCGTATAAAAACAGGTGCAACAGTTAAATATGCTATCGAGCTACTACAAGGGGCGAAACAAATAAAGACATTTGCAGTTAATGGCAGTGCCGATTATTCACTTTACGACGAAAACTGCTTTAAATTCCCATGGATACTTTAAAAATATTTACAGCAGCAATAGTGTTGCTTGTCTCTTCAGTTTTGAATATAGAATCGAAAGAGACCCCAAATCTACAAATTGGAGACAGCATTAGCCTCGACGAAATAGTAGTTACAGGCTCGATGCCCAGCGTCAATCTCAAAAATGTTCCTATGAGTATCACAGTTGTGAACTCACAACAAATCAGAGACAGAGGCGAGACATCTCTCCTACCCCTTCTTACGGAACAAGTTCCAGGGCTTTTCATCACTCAGCGAGGAGTGATGGGCTATGGCGTATCGGGAGGTTCGGCTGGCGGTATGAATATTAGAGGCATAGGTGGTGCACCCACTGCTGGAGTTCTCATATTGATTGACGGACACCCACAATATATGGGCTTGATGGGACATCCACTTGCTGACAGCTATCAATCGGTGATGGCAGAGCGAGTAGAAGTTGTGCGCGGTCCAGCCTCAGTGCTTTATGGCTCTAATGCAATGGGTGGCGTTATCAACATAATTACCAAGCAACTAAAAACAAATGGAAGCCAGCTATCATCACAAATAATGTATGGAAGCTATAACACCCTTAGTGTTGATTTATCAACTCAATACCGCAAAGACAGGCTATATGGTAATATAGATTTGGGGCTAAACAAATCGGATGGACACAGACACAATATGGATTTTTTCCAAAGCAATTTATATGCTAAAGGAGGGTATGATATAAGTAATCATTGGACTACTTTTGCAGATATAAATATATCAAACACTAACTCTTCAAATCCTGGAACTGTGTCCGCTCCATTGCTCGACAATGATGCTAGCGTGGTTAGGGGTGTTGCATCAGTTGCAGTACAAAACAAATATAATAAATCGACGGGATTGATTAAGTTTTTCTACAATTTTGGTTCACATCATATCAATGATGGATACAAAGAGGGGGACCAACCCCTACCCCATCGTTTTAAATCACATGATGACATGATGGGATTATCCATCAATCAGTCCTACTCATTATTTTACGGAAATAACGCAACTGTAGGTTTCGATTATCAAAGATTTGGAGGCAAAGCATGGAACAAATTTGAGAACGAAGACAAAAATGTGGAGCTGGCAAATATTCACTTACATACAATTGCAGGTTTTGCTAATATCCAACAAAGTTTTATCAAAAATAAGCTTACACTAAATGCAGGATTAAGAATAGATCATCACGAAAAAAATGGAAGTGAGTGGGTGCCACAGTTTGGCATAAGCTATATCCCCACATCAAGCACCAACCTTAAAGCAATCGTAAGCAAAGGATTTAGAAGCCCAACGATTAGAGAAATGTATATGTTTCCACCACAAAATCCTGATTTGAAACCCGAACGATTGATGAATTATGAACTATCAATAATGCAAACATTGCTTGAAAGCAACCTAAGCCTTGGTTTAAATTTGTTTTACATCAAAGGTGAAGATATGATACAAACAACAATGGTTAACGGAAGACCATTGAACATCAACCTAGCCGAGGTTGAGAATAAAGGATTTGAGATAACAGCAAATTACATTGCAAACACCAATTTGAAGCTAAATGCTAATTATAGCTTCTTGGATATGAAGCACAAAATTGTTGCAGCACCTGAACACAAACTCTATATAGGAGGTGGATATAGCAAAGGCAAATGGCATATTGGGACGGGACTGCAATATATACATAACCTATACACCAATATTGAACCTGAGAAAGGCACCAATAATTTTCTGCTTCTGAATGCACGCATAAATTACAAGTTGAGAGATTATCTTGATATTTTTGTGAAAGGAGAAAACCTCCTAAACAATGGATATGAAATTAATTTGGGTTTTCCAATGCCAGGAACTACTTTTTTTGGAGGAATAAGGTTAAGTTTGTAGCTAAATCATATGAATCCATCAAAAATTTAAATAATGAACCGACGAAAGTTTTTTAAAACAGCAATGATTTCGGGTGCTTCCATCATAAAGATGAAGGATGTGAATGCTGCAAGCACATTAATCGAGTCAACAGATAAGGATTACGAGTCCGATTTGCAAGATGTTGTAGCTATTGAAGGAGAGCAACCAGACGAGATGTTTCGCATGGCTATTGACAAAATGGGAGGTATCAAAAAATTTATCTCGAGGGGCGACAAGGTTTGTATAAAACCAACTATTGAGTGGAATGTGAGCGAACAACACGCGGCAAACACCAATCCACAATTGGTAGCAGAAATCATTAAACAGTGTTTTGATGCAGGAGCTAGAGAGGTAACAGTTTTTGACAATTCAATAGACAATTGGAAAAATAGTTACCACAATAGTGGAATCAGGCAAGCTGCTCAAAAGGCTGGAGCTAAAGTTGTGCCCGGTAATTTGAGTTGTCATTATCAGGATATTGCTCTTCCATATGGTTCAAAGATAAAGAGTGTCAAAATACACAATGCAATTCTTGATGCAGATAAGTGGATAAATGTTCCTGTGCTAAAGCACCACTCAAGAATAGACAACTCTATTGCAAAAAGAAACTACATGGGCATAGTGTGGAATAGGCAACGTTTTATGGATAATAATCCCGAACAGTCAATATTGGATATTAGCTCCTACTCGAAGAAACCAATTTTAAATATTATAGATGCCTATAGAGTTCTTACTAAGCGAGGACCAAAAGGAGATAACCTATCAGATGTGAAACTCGCTAAGAAGTTATTTATTTCACAAAATATAGATTCAATCGACAAAGCAGCAGTCAGCTTTTTGTCAAAAATTAAATAGCAACAATACCCATTTAGAATATACATTTAAATAAGATTTTCGTTTGTGGACATCCACAAACGAAAATAAAAAGCTATATTTGTGTTTTCAAGAAAACTAATTATTAATCAACATAAAAAACAAGATGAAAACTAATTACGAGTTGCGATACGCAACAAATCCAACAGACGCAAAGAACTACACAACAGAAAGACTAAGAAACGACTTTTTAATTAAAACTGTCTTTGCTCCCGATGAAGTAAATATGGTTTACTCAATGTATGACAGAATGATTGTAGGTGGCGCAATGCCAGTAAATGAATCACTCCATCTTGAAGCAATTGAACCATTAAAGCAACCCGTGTTTTTGATTAGCCGCGAGTTTGGAACTTTCAATGTGGGAGGTCCTGGAATTGTTAGAGTTGGCGACACAACATACGAATTAGACTACAAAGAGGCTTTATATTTAGGATCAGGCGAAAGAGAAGTTTATTTTGAAAGCAAAGATAAAAACAATCCCGCAAAATTCTATTTCAACTCGGCAACAGCACATCGCAACTATCCCGACAAAAAAATAACAAAAGCAGATGCAGAAGTAGCAGAGCTAGGTTCACTTGAAACATCAAATCACCGCAATATTAACAAGATGATTGTAAACCAAGTACTGGAAACATGTCAATTGCAAATGGGAATGACAGAGCTAGCTCCAGGAAGCGTATGGAACACAATGCCAGCACACGTACACTCTCGTCGTATGGAGGCGTATTTCTATTTTGAAGTACCAGAAGAGCAAGCAGTATGCCATTTTATGGGCGAGGTAGATGAAACACGTCACATATGGTTGCACAACGAGCAAGCAGTTCTATCACCAGAATGGTCAATTCACTCAGGAGCAGGAACCTCAAACTACACCTTTATTTGGGGAATGGCTGGCGAAAACCTAGACTACGGAGATCAGGACTTTTCGGCAATTAAGGATTTAAAATAATCAGACAAAAAGAAAATATAAATATCAAAATGGTAAACTTTAGATTAGATGGTAAGGTTGCCTTAGTAACAGGCGGGTCCTATGGAATAGGATTCGCTATGGCTAAGGCTTTGGCAAAGGCAGGTGCAAAAATTGCAATCAACGGACGCAACAAAGAGAATATTGACAAAGGAATAGCCGACTTTAAAGCAGAAGGAATCGAGGCTCACGGATATATATGCGACGTGACCAACGAACCGGCAGTTCAAGCAATGGTAGCACAAATAGAAAAAGAGATAGGCGTTATTGACATTTTGGTGAACAATGCTGGCATCATTAAGCGCATCCCAATGCACGAAATGAGTGTAGAGGATTTTCGTCAAGTTGTAGATATTGATTTGATTGGTCCATTTATTGTTTCAAAAGCTGTTATACCAGCAATGATTGAAAAGGGACATGGCAAAATTATCAATATTGCATCAATGATGAGCGAACTTGGAAGGGAAACTGTTTCAGCTTATGCTGCAGCAAAAGGTGGATTGAAAATGCTAACTAAAAATATCTGTTCCGAGTATGGTGGTCACAATATTCAATGCAATGCAATTGGACCAGGCTACATAGCCACTCCTCAAACAGCTCCGCTACGTGAGAAGCAAGCAGATGGCTCACCACACCCATTCGATTCGTTTATTATTTCTAAAACTCCAGCTGGACGATGGGGCAATCCCGAAGATTTGGAAGGTCCAGCAGTGTTTTTGGCATCGGAGGCATCTAACTTCGTAAATGGACATGTATTATATGTTGACGGAGGAATATTGGCTTATATAGGAAAACAACCATAAAAAAGAGACTCACATGATTAAAAAAGCAAACTGGTTATTTGCAACAATTATCTTAATCGTTTTATCGTCTTGCTCAATGAGTAAGAACGTGGCTAAGATAACTGTAAAAAACCCAACCAAACAAGAGAGAACAAATGAAATTGTTGAAGTAGATTGGGCCAAAGTCAACAAGAGACTCTCCATTAAGCAAGGACAAAAAATTATTGTTACAAACAGTCTCGGCGAACAAGTTATACATCAGTTAATAACCAATGGCGAGGAATCTCCAACTTCATTAATTTTCCCAGTGAATCTTGACTCAAAGGAGAGTAAAACATTTTATGTTGTCATTGCTGGACAACCCGAGCAACATGAACCACTGGTGTATGGCAGACTTGTTCCTGAAAGAAAAGATGACTTTACATGGGAGAATAATCGTGTAGCTTATCGTGTTTATGGTCCTGCCTTGCAAGCCACTGGCGAAATTAGCAACGGCTTAGATATATGGGTGAAACGTACTGAAAATTTAGTAATTAATAAATGGTATAAGGATGATTTGGCAGGCAAAGCCTCATATCATGCAGACCATGGCGAGGGACTAGATTTTTACAAAGTTGGACCAACACTAGGATTGGGAATGACTGCCCCAATGCATGACGATAAGTTGTGCTTAGGCAAGAACTTCACACAAGTAGAAATCTTAGACAATGGTCCCCTAAGAATATCCTTTAAGCTAGATTATGCACCCTATAAAGTGGGTGATAGCGAAGTAACAGAAACAAGAATTATTTCATTGGATGCATACGAGTATTTAAACAGAGTGGAGAAAGTTTTTAAGTCAAACAATAGTGAAGATTTAAAACTTGCTACGGGCTTCGTATTATCAGGAAAAGGAGATCAGGTTACATTTGACGACAAGTCGAACGGTATTATAGCCTATCAAGTTGCACCTGACAAAAACAATGGAACAATATATACTGGAGCTATAAACTTGTCGGGATATGAAGATAGCGAAATAGCTAACAACCATTTCTTAGGCTACAGCAACTATAATAGTGGTGAGAAATATATTTACTACACTGGTGGTGGATGGAGCAAATCAGGATTCAGCAGTTTTGAAGATTGGACGGAATATCTTAAGAAAGAAAGAGAAATCAAGGCTAACCCCATTAGAGTAAAAGTGAGATAGCAATATCAAGATATTATTCATATACAACAA
>CAYFSV010000054.1:0-14277 GCA_964345815.1 uncultured Proteiniphilum sp.
CCAGTCGCTCATTCCAAACATGTAACCAACACCTCCATAAGGAACGAAATGCCATACTCTATCTGGATTGTATTGAGATAAAGCATTAGTCATATCCCACATTAGGTCTAAATGACCACCTGCCCAGTTATGGTCAACACCACTATAAGCAGGTAGATTAGCAATATGATTAATTAATCCTGCATCTACTACTAGACGAGCTCCCCAAACTGGAGAATTCCATCTACCAACTTCTAGTTGTCCCATCCAACCAAGACGATCGCCAAAATCACCAGTAGCATGTCTTTCTGAGCGTGTGTTGTATAGATTGGTACCACCACCTATGCCCATATACCAATGAGAACTAGCTTTGTCTTTTAAATAAACCGTACCATTAGATACGTTTTGTGTTTCTTGAGCGCTCATTGTAAAAGCAAGAAGCGCTGCAATAAATAACAAACTGATTTTCTTCATAATTTTATTTTTTTTAAATTAGAAAATTGTATTAATACTCGATTAAAAATTGTCTTTTGTTATTGTCTATTCAATCGTCCATAAGCTTTATATCACTTATACTGAAATGAACAGTCTTTGTCTAATCGTTGCAAAGATAATAACAAAAAAATTAATCTGTCACTTTATTTCAGTAAAATACAGTATAATTGTCTATTTATATATTCTATAACTGAAAAATGATATAAAATCGTCCGTATCTATTATCCTAAATAGCTTTTTAATAACTTGCTTCTGGAATCTTGACGTAATCTTCTGATAGCTTTTTCTTTAATCTGGCGAACTCTTTCTCGTGTCAATTGAAATTTATCACCTATTTCTTCTAAGGTCATTTCTTGGCATCCAAGACCAAAAAACATTTTTATTATATCGCTCTCACGTTCAGTCAATGTTGCTAGTGCTCTATCAATTTCTTTTTGCAGTGACTCATTGATAAGTGTTCTATCAGCAATTGGTGCATCATCATTCACAAGAACATCAAGAAGACTATTATCTTCTCCTTCAACAAATGGCGCATCCATAGAAATATGACGCCCCGAGACTCTTAGTGAATCCATAACTTTGTCAACAGGAATATCCAACTCGATGGCTAGCTCCTCTGCAGAAGGACGTCTCTCATTTTCTTGTTCAAACTTTTGAAAAGCTTTGCTTATCTTATTCAAAGAGCCAACCTGATTAAGTGGCAATCTAACTATCCTTGATTGTTCGGCTAGCGCCTGCAGAATTGATTGACGTATCCACCACACAGCATAACTAATAAATTTAAATCCTCTTGTCTCATCAAACTTTTCTGCTGCTTTAATTAATCCAAGATTTCCTTCATTAATTAAGTCGGGAAGACTTAAGCCTTGATTCTGATATTGCTTTGCAACCGATACAACAAATCTCAAGTTAGCACGTGTCAATTTTTCAAGAGCTTGTCGGTCGCCCTTTTTAATAGCTTGTGCCAATTCAACCTCTTCTTCAACAGTAATTAAGTCTTCACGACCAATTTCTTGAAGATACTTATCCAAGGAAGCACTCTCGCGATTTGTAATAGACTTAGTAATTTTTAATTGTCTCATTTATTATAAATTATTCTTTTTATTCTTTCTCTGATAGATTGTTTTAAAGTATAAAACAAACTTATATTTATAAGTAACAAAGTAGAAGAATATGGACAACCCACAATCTTCTACTCAGTTAAACGTCGTATACATTGGTTTTGTTACATATCCATCACCTAATTAACACTAATTAATCATTCTGCTTTACTTTGCATTTTGTGATAAATCAATTGCAATGTACTGAGTTCTGCCATTTGGATAAAACCCTGCAACAAGTATCACCTTGTCTTGACTGCTGCTAGTTACAGCAGAGACAATAGACGATATGTCTTTTTCACTATTTACGGGAGAGTTGTTCACACGCATTATAATGAATCCTTTATTAATACCCTCTTTTCTGAAAAGCCCATTTGAAGTTACACTAGCAACCTCAACACCGCTACTGATACCATATTGTTGCTTTTTGTTATTGGGCAACTCAGTGAATGTGGCGCCTAAAAAATCCATTGCATTTGCATTCTTTTGAATTTCAGTATTACCTGCATCATTTCTCAGTTCGACACTATATGAGCTTTCTTTACCTTTTCTTTCAACAGTAACTTTTACTTTATCACCAGGACGATATCTGCTAAGCTGATCTTGTAGTCCAGCAAAGTTTCTAATTTTCACATCGTTGATAGACTTAATTATATCTCCTTTTTCTAGTCCTGCTGATTTTGCGGCACTTCTGTCGGCAAAGTCATCAATCAACACTCCTGATATTTGCGATAGCTCTTTGGCTTTTTCTGAATCTTGTCTTTTCAGCATCTCAATATTTGGAACTATAATGCCCAAAACAGCTCTTTGAACAGCACCATACTGTTTCAAATCAGCAGCAATTTTGCCTGCAATAGAAATAGGTACAGCAAAAGCAAGACCATTAAAATCGCCCGATTGAGAGTAAATAGCAGTATTTATTCCAACTAGCTCACCACGTGCATTTACTAATGCGCCACCACTATTACCTCTATTTACTGCAGCATCAACCTGAATAAAAGATTGAATACCCAAATCACCGACTCCTACAATATTTCCTCTGTTTTTAGCGCTAACAATTCCTGCGGTCACGGTTGATGTTAAATTAAAAGGATTACCAACTGCCAGAACCCACTCTCCAACTTGCAACGCATCTGAGCTTCCAAAAGTTAGATAATGAAAATCATCTCCATCAATTTTCAATAATGCTATATCTGTTTGTGGATCTGCACCAACAATTTTAGCTGTAAATTCTCTGTGGTCATTTAAGGTAACCGAAACTTCTGTTCCGTCCTTCACAACATGATTATTTGTAATGATATACCCATCCTTTGATATTATAACGCCAGAGCCAAAACCTATCTGCTCTCTAGGTTGCATATTTCGCTCTCCGAAACCAAAAAAGAAATCTAGCGGGCTAGTATATTGTTGTTGTTGACTTATTGACTTAACCTTTACGTGCACAACTCCATCAACAGATTTTGCAGCTGCTTCAGTAAAATCTGGATAACCTTCAGAAGTCGTCAAACTAGCTAACCTTACATGACTTTCATCTTGATTAAAGGAGTCAGAATATTCACTTCTCTCTGTTGACGACAAGCCATTGCTAACCGATTTATTATTTTTATTACTAACAACATTGTAACCTAACAAAGTTACAAGCGAACTAATGATGGCAACAACAATAATTGCCATTATGTTTTTTACATTTCCTGTGTTCATACAATCAATAGTTTTACGTTATTGTTTTATTACGCAAATATAGACGCAAAAAATATGCAAAAGTTTACTTTACACACTCAATTTCCGCAATTTTAACAATTATGAGCCCCGATTAACCCGCATTAACCGAGAACCTTGTAATTTGCAGGCAATAATGTCATGCATTGTCATATACTGCATAAATGTCACCACATTATCTGACATATCTTTTTTTCTTTGCCCGTCTTCTCAATTTTAAATTACTAATAGGTTGAAATAGCTCATAAATAATAAGATTTATGTGAATAGAACCTCCTTTAAACATCATATAAAGACGACTTATAACTTGGCGAGTAATCATAAACCGAATAAATAAAGAACCCAATCCTAAAAAAAGTGGTGAATAGCTGAATATTACAATTCCATATGCTATTGAGACAATAGAAGTAATATAAAATAGATACTTAGTTAATGACTCAAAGCCAAATAGAAATTTTGAAGAGCCTTTATAATATCGTTTATTATACATATATCTCTCTTTGAATGACATCCACTTTCTGAAACTTGTTATTATATCAGTCTTTGTCATACTATTGGGAGCAACAACAACTCCAACTTCTGCATTGCGACATACTCGATTTACAAATAAGTCATCCTCACCCTCCTGAAATGTAAGAACTGATGAAAAACCCTTTTCTTCAAAAAATAAAGATTTACGATAAGCCAGATTTCGATTTATTCCCATAAATGGTTTGCCCCAAATAGCCATTGATAAAAACTTAACTTGATGCATTAAATTATCGTAAGTGACAAATCCTCTCATAAAGAACCTTTGAATGAACTCAAGCTTACTATATCCTAAAACAATATCTTTACCTTTACGAAACTCATTCACAAATTCACTAATCCATTGGTCTGAAACAGGCGAACAATATATCTCGGTAAAAAGCAATATATCATTTTGAGCAGCTTTTATTCCAAGGGTCAATGCAAGTTTTTTACTATTATAATCCTCTGTATCGGAAGGAACAAAAGTGTGATAAAGATTGGGATAGATTGTACTTAACCTCTTTAGCTCCACATCTGTTTCATCAGTTGATCCCATATTAACAACTACTACTTCAAAATTGGGGTAATCTTGCTTTAATATCAAAGGCAAGTTTTTCGCCAAATTTTCAGATTCATTTTTTGAAGCTATTACAATAGATACAGGAGGATAATCAATCCTCTCACCATCAATGTTTTCACTTCTCTTACTTTCATAACTATAGGGCTTTTTATATAATAGGAGATAATAAAGGACTTGTACCACCAATAGAACTCCTAAAGCTATAACTAGAACCCAAAAATAGCTGGTTAAATCGAAACTATATTTATTAAAAAAATCCATTGTGTTTTTATCAAATCGAGTCAGAAAAGTAAGATGTTGGCAATGCTCTACAATTGTATGTTGACGCCATTGTCTCCCCATATGCTCCTGCCGATCTAATAACAATTAGATCCCCCCTTCTCGATTTATTAAGCTCTACATCTTCACCAAATGTATCGCTTGATTCACAAACGGGTCCAACAACATCATATATATCAGTCTCTTCATTAGAACTTAGGTTCTCTATTTTATGATATGCATTGTATAATGCAGGGCGCATCAAATCAGTCATACCTGCATCTAATATCATAAACTTCTTGCTTGTTCCTTTCTTCACATAAGTAGTTCGTGAAATAAGGCTGCCACATTGTCCCACAATAGAACGCCCTAGCTCAAAATGCAATGTTTCTCCATTGTTCAACTTAAGATTGTCCTCAAACAACTTAAAGTACTCTTCAAAACTTGCAATATTGTTCTCTTCAGGATTCTCATAATCAATACCTAAGCCACCACCAACATTGATGATTTCAAAACTTATATTTTGATTACAAAACCAATCTTTTATCTTATCCACCTTTAAACACAAATCTTTAAATGAACTCAAGTCTGTTATTTGCGAACCAATATGA
Source organism: uncultured Proteiniphilum sp. (assembly GCA_964345815.1). Lineage (GTDB taxonomy): Bacteria > Bacteroidota > Bacteroidia > Bacteroidales > Dysgonomonadaceae > Petrimonas. The sequence goes on from CAYFSV010000054.1 coordinate 5,253, forward strand.
AAGTGCATACCAATCAACTTCAAATTGGTGCTTTTCTTTATCACTTCAATCGCTTCTGGCAAATCAGACTCATTCAACCCAAACTTATTTTCTTCAAGACCTGTTGTAATATACTTATGTGTTTTAGCATCCACATTTGGATTAATTCTAATTGCTATTTGTGCTACTTTATTGTTTTTTCCAGCAAGCTCATTTATAGCCTCAATCTCGGGGATTGATTCAACATTAAAACAAAATATATTATTATCTAATCCAATTTGAATCTCTTTGTCTGTCTTACCAACTCCTGCAAAGACAATTTTTGAAGCATCAAAGCCATTATCTAATGCCCTCAGTATCTCATTACCGCTCACACAATCAGCACCAAATCCTCTTGATGAAATATCTCTCAAAATCTTAGGATTTGCATTTGCCTTTAGTGCATAATGAACACAATAGCCTCTATCTATTGTTTCTTTGCTAACAACATCAAGGGTTTTATTTAGAAGCTCTATATCATAATAATAAAAAGGAGTATCTAGTGTTTTAAATTTATCCAATGGAAAAGCACCTTTATTCATAAAGTGTAAATTATTTATCGATTGCAATATTAAGAATGGCATAAGTGATAACCTAATCTCTCATTCCAATATTAAATTAAACTACAAAAGTACAATTTTTAAATGACAGTTCTGTTTTTCACACCGCATTAAATTATAATTACGAGATAAGTGACACTACTTTGTTTACTTTCTCATCCATTGGAAGTTCAAAATCTATCCAATTAATTTTAAAACCCCGTCTTTCCATGCCTCTAAACCAGGTCATTTGTCTCTTTGCAAACTGATGAATTGCAACTTCAAGTTGATTAATCATTTCATCAAATTCAAGATCTCCTATTATATATTGTGTTACATATTTATATTCAAGACCATAATAAATCAGATCGTCAGCACTAACTCCTTTTTCTAAAAGATGCTTTATTTCATCAACCATTCCCTCTTCCACTCTTGCTCTTAATCTTGAGCTGATTCTAGATCTTCTAGACTCTCTATTGATATCAACACCAATTATTAAGCTATCAATTGGCGGAAACTGAAGTGTTGAAACTGGATTTTCATGTTGGTATTTAGCAATCTCAATTGCACGAATAGCACGTCTTTTATTATTTGTATCAGTTGAGTTATGTAGTTTTTTATATGAAGCTAATATTTCGGAAAGCTCTTCCAAAGATTTCCCATCCATCTCTTCGCGCAATGACTGATTCTTAGGTACATCTGGCAGGTTATACCCTTTCAGCACAGACTCTATATACAAACCCGTACCTCCACACAAGATTGGCACTACATTCCTACTAACAATATCACTATAGGCTTCGTGAAAATCCTTCTGATAGTCAAACAATGTGTATTTATCGCCCGCATCACGTATATCAATCAAATGATATGGAATATCAACCCCGTCAACCGTATAATCCACAAGATCCTTACCTGTCCCAATATCCATACCTCTATATAGTTGTCTCGAGTCGCCACTTATTATTTCAGCATCTAATCGCTTTGCTATATGAGCTGCAAAGGTAGTCTTCCCGCTTGCAGTTGGTCCTATTATTGTTATCATATTATTTATTTATTCCTACCAGCTACCACCAGCACCGCCGCCTCCAAAGCGACCGCCACCGCCACCTCCGAAGCCGCCTCCAAAACCACCACCGCCCCAGCTAGAGCTTCCACCTCTACTTGACGGAGGAAAGAATATAGGCGCACCTCCAGATCTCCTATGTCCTCCTCTACTAATGTTTTGGTCACCACCACTAGAAGAGGTTACAATCACAAATATTATTATTAATATAAGAATTATTAGCCATTTGGGTATCCCTCTTTCGCTTGAACTATCTGCATCAAACTCACCAGACAATTTTGCTATAACTACATCTACAGCAGCATTTATACCACCAAAATAATCATCCTCTACAAAATATGGAATCATGTAATCCCTTACAATTCTACCAGCAAAAGCGTCCGTGATATATGTTTCCAAGCCATAACCAGTTGCCACAAATGCTTGCCCTCTACTATTACCAAGCTTAGGCTTAATCAATATTAGCAACCCATTGTCTTTTCCAGATTGACCAATCCCCCATTTCTCACCCAACTCAAAAGCATAGTCAGACACAGGATAACCCTGTAAGTCAGAAATAGTGACAACATATATTTGCGTAGAAGTTGTGTCGTTATACAGGAGTAGTTTGCTCTCAAGAGCTTTGCTTTCCGATGAAGACAAGATATTGGCAAAATCATTCAACAATCTGAAAGGTTTCATAGGCTCAGGTATATCTTGTGCAAGAAGCGCAAAAGACTGCCACAATAATATAATCAATATAAAGTTTCTAATCCTCATCTATTAATACCTCATCACTCAATTCATTGATATCATCTGTTGATACTGGGAAAAACTGCTTCACAAGCTCTCCTACTTTCTCAACTGCATAACAGATTCCCCCACAGATATCTCTTTGGGTTTTGAAAACATTTATCATGCCATCTAAAGTTGAATCCCAAAATCCCTCGCCACAAACCTCATTTATTGAAACATCACCAATTATTGATGCTTTACTGTCGTTTGGAGCAACATAAATTAGAACAGCATTTCGCAAAGCAGTCTTATCCATCTCCATTTTAAGAAACTTCTCATACGCAGCTTCCAACGGATCAATAGAACATCTTTTAGCAATGCACACACGAATTTCGGCAGATGTTCTATTCTCTGCATTGCGAATTGCTTGTACTATTTTATCAAGCTCCCCTTTTTTAAGCATCACTCTATGTAGATAAAGTTAAAACTCAACCTTAGGTGCAGTATCAGATCCAGGTGCAGCCTGAAAATATCCTTTCTGCTTAAATCCAAACCATCCAGCATAAATCACTCGTGGAAACTGTCTAATATATGAATTGAAGTCTTGAGCTGCTTGATTAAATCTATTTCTTTCAACTGAAATCCTGTTTTCAGTTCCAGAAAGTTCATCTTGAAGTGCCAAAAAGTTCTCATTAGCCTTCAACTCTGGATAATTTTCTTGTATCATTAGCAATCTACCAATTGCAGAGCCAAGCTCACCTTGTCGTTGCTGAAACTCTTGAATACTTTCCTCAGTTAAATTAGTTGGGTCAACCACCGTTTGAGTAGCTTTTGAACGAGCCTCAACAACTTGAGTCAATGTTTCCTGCTCATGTGAAGCATATCCCTTAACCGTGGACACAAGATTGGGAATTAAATCTGCACGCCTTTGATATGCATTTTCCACATTAGCCCATTGCGAATCAACTGCTTCTTGTTTATTCACCATAGTATTATAACCACAGCTAGACAATGTTGAAACAGCAATTAATAATAAAATAATGTACTTTAAATTTCTCATATGATATTTTTTTAGTTTACGTACAAAAATACAAAACAATTCGATTTGAAACTCAATTTGACAATATCAAATATAATATTTCATCATAAATACAAAAAACTCATAGTCAAAATAAATTAACTATGAGCTTTCTTTTCTCGTTATTTATCTGTTGAGATTCGGTCTTCTATAGCTTCTTTTCAAGCTTTATGCTTCCCATCGCCTCAACTACGTTGATAATATAATCTCCAGTACGTTCACACTCAGAAATAATATCCATATAGAACACACCGTTTTGATAAGAATAAACATTCAAATTGAGACTTTCCACATTCTGCTTCTTCAATGCATCACGTTTATTATTAATCATCTTCTCTATATTTTGACTATTTATCAAATCACGATCAACTACTTTGGAGCTTGTGATTATGCCCTGCATATTATCGAAAGCTTTCTCTACAATATCGTACATAGAGTTGATATTCTCCAAAATATCATCTTCCAACACAGCATTTGCATCCATCTTCCGTTTCAAATGACGTGCAATATTACAGCTTGCATCAGCAATACTCTCTATTTCGGTCACTGCTCGCAAAATATCTCTCACATGCTCCTTACTCTTATTACTCAATCGACCTTCAGCCACTCTTGCCAAATATGATCCTATCTCTAACTCCATACGATCACAAATGTCTTCATACTTTTCAACCCTATTGTATAGTTTTATGAATTTCTTTTCATTGTGATCCATATTTGTCATCTTTCTAGCAAACCCAAACATTTTGCGAGCTCGTTGTGCATAAACAGCCATCTCTTTTTCGGCTTGCAAAATTGATAATTCAGCCGTTGATGACAAACCAGCATCGATATATCTCAAGATAAACTCTTCATCCTCATCTTCACCCTTCTTAGGTTTAATAAACAAAAGACACAGTTTCTCAAAGTACTTAACAAACCATATCATTATAAACACATTAACAATATTAAACAGAGTGTGAAATAATGTTAATCCATACGAAGTGGCAGCTCTATAATTCAAATATATATTCTGTTTAGCCACCAAATCGGCAGATAGCTCAGATTTAGACATTGTGGTTATTGCATGGTAATCTTCCGTTGATAATGAATTTACATAGTTCGTTAATCCAGATGGTTGTACAGAAGAGATATTACCAACAATTCCATCCACCATGTTTACAAAGTATTTGAACACAAATAACATCCAGATAACCCCAAAGACATTAAACAGCAAATGCGAAAAAGCAGCCCTTTTTGCCGAAAGATTTGCAGGAATGGCAGCAAGATTTGTAGTAATGGTAGTCCCAATATTTTCTCCCATAATCATGGCAGCAGCCGACGGAAAATCAATCCAACCCTTTGTTGCCATAATCAATGTTAGAGCCATTGTGGCACTCGATGATTGCACTATAATTGTTAGTACAGTACCAACAAACAGGAAGAATAGCAATGACCAAAAACCATTTCCAGCAAAGTTTTGCACAAATGACAACACCTCTGGGTTATTTTGCAAATCAGGCATCGAACCCTGCAAAAAGTCCAGTCCCATAAAGAGGAAAGCAAAACCAAAGACAAATTCACCAAAGAACTTGCTCTTCTCTTTCGAGGAAAATATCAGCGGCAACGCCAATCCCATCATCGGAATAGATAGCGCACTTATAGAAAACTTTCCAAAACCAAAGAGTGCAATAACCCAGGCTGTAATCGTAGTACCGATATTAGCCCCCATAATAACGCCGATTGATTGAACTAAGGTCAGCAACCCAGCGTTAACAAAACTGACAACCATAACTGTGGTTGCCGACGACGATTGAATTAAAGCGGTAATCATTATACCGGTCAATAATCCCATCAGACGATTTTTTGTCATTGTTGACAAAATACTTCTAAGCTTGTCGCCTGCCATTTTTTGCAAGCCTTCACTCATAATCTTCATTCCGTATAGGAATAAAGCCAAAGAGCCAACAAGTCTCAAAAAATCAATGATACTGTAATCCATTGTCAAAAATATTGTGTATTTTAGCGTACAAATATACTTCAAAAGTATTTAATAAAATAGTAATAACAAAATAATAAAATAAAATGACAGATACTGTAAAAATACATTGTCTTAATACTGACGAACATAAGGAGGTAAAAATAGGTTCAACCCTAGAAGAATTAATAGATGTTTTTGGTGTGAAAAAGAAATACCTTATTGCAAATGCAAAGGTGAACAACAAAACAGAGTCGTTATCTTTCAAGGTGTATAGACCCAGAAGAGTTGAATATATAGATATAAGTGATCCATCGGCAATGCGCACATATGTTAGGTCGCTATGCTTCCTACTTGCAAAAGCTGTGGATGACATTCTACCCAAAGCACAAGTTTATTTTGAGCATGCAGTATCCAAAGGATATTATTTCACTATTGATAATGGACACATTATTGAGGGAGAGGACATAAACAAAATAAAAGAAAGAATGCAAGAGCTTATCGAAGCCGACATTCCCTTTGTGCAAATTGAAGAAGAGAAAGATGAGGTTGTTAAACTGTTTCATGATAACAATATGGAAGATAAAGCATCACTAATTGAGACTTCCGATGATTTGTTTTATGCAAGATACTCAAAGCTCGATAATTATATAGACTACTACTACGGCTGCCTTCTTCCCTCCACAGGGTATATAAGCTTATACGACATTGTAGAATATAATGGAGGATTTCTTCTTATTATCCCAAACAGACAAAATCCAGTTGAGCTTGAACCTGTAATTATGCAGCCTATGTTGCTACAAGTTTATCGCGAACATCTTGAGTTTTTAAAAATAAGTAATCTAAGAAATGCTGGAGATTTAAATAAAGCCATTCGAAGCAACAATATTTCTGAAATAATTCAAGTTTCGGAGGCATATCAAGCAAATGAAATTAGCGACATAGCAAAAGAGATAACACATAGATATAATAATGGTGTAAGACTAGTTTTAATTTCAGGACCATCTTCATCTGGCAAAACAACTTTCAGAAAACGTTTGGAAGTTCAGTTGTTTGTAAACAGACTCAAGCCTGTTGGCATATCTCTAGATGACTACTTTGTTGATCGCGACATGAGTCCTATTGATGAAAATGGTGAAAAGGATTACGAGTCACTTTATGCTATAGATCTAGATTTATTTAAAGAGCATCTCAACAAACTACTTAATGGCGAAGAAATAAGCCTGCCATCATACAATTTTGTGACTGGCAAAAGAGAATATAAAGGTCAAAAACTTAAAATGGATGACAGAAGTGTTCTTATTGTTGAAGGAATACACGCACTCAATCCAAAGCTTACGGAAAACATAGCACGAAACAGAAAATTCATGGTGTATGTTTCAGCCCTAACATCAATATCTCTTGACAATCACAACTGGATTCCAGCTTCGGACAACAGATTACTTCGTCGAATAATTCGTGACTACAGATACAGAGGGTATTCTGCAGAAGACACAATATCTAGATGGGGCAGCGTGAGACGTGGAGAGGATAAGTGGATATTCCCATTTCAAGAAAATGCTGATGCAATGTTCAGTTCGGCAATGATTTATGAGCTTGCAGCAATCAGAAGACACGCAGAACCAATACTTAGACGAGTGCCACGCACTGCACCCGAATTTTCGGAAGCCTATCGCTTACTAAAATTCTTAGGATACTTCAACTACCTAACCGACAGAGAACTGCCACCAACATCACTCTTAAGAGAATTCCTTGGAGGAAGTAGTTTCAGATATTAAACAAAAACAATACTATCAAAATATAGAAATGCAAGACAACCACAATGATATAATATGTGCAATTTCATCGCCCCCTGGAATGGGGGCGATTGCACTAATAAGGCTTTCGGGAATAGGAAGCATAAAACTAACAGATAATATTCTTAAAACCCCTTCGGGCAAAAAGCTAGAGGAAGCAAAAGCCAACACAATTCACTTTGGTCGTATCATTAGCAACAACGAGATTATAGACGAGGTCTTGGTCTCAATTTTCCATGCCCCCCACTCATTTACTGGCGACGAAAGTGTGGAAATTGCTTGTCATGGCTCTGTATATATTCAGCAGAAAATCATGGAAGTTTTAATAGCTAATGGAGCAAGACTAGCGTTAGCAGGCGAGTTCACTCGCAGAGCTTTCCGTAATGGCAAGTTTGACCTAAGTCAAGCCGAAGCTGTTGCAGACCTAATCTCCTCCACATCCAAAGCCTCACATCGTGTGGCAATGAACCAAATGCGAGGAGGCTTTGCTGATAAGCTGCAAGAACTTCGTGACAAGCTACTACAATTTGCTTCACTAATAGAACTCGAACTCGACTTTTCGGAGGAGGATGTTGAATTTGCAAACAGAGACCAATTATATATACTCACAGAAGAGATAGAAAGCAAAATATCTTCACTTGCCAATTCATTTCAATTGGGCAACGTCATTAAAAATGGAATACCAATAGCGATAATTGGTGAAACAAATGCCGGCAAATCCACTTTGCTAAATCTACTCCTAAATGAGGATAAAGCAATAGTTTCCGACATTCATGGCACCACACGTGATGTGGTTGAAGACACAGTAAATATCGATGGCATTGAATTTAGATTTATAGATACGGCTGGCATTCGCGCCACCTCAGACACCATCGAAGCAATGGGCATTGAGCGCACTTTTAAAAAAATTGAACAAGCAAGTGTTGTTTTATGGGTTATAGATCTGACCTCAACTATTGAAGAACTAAAAGCACTAGCCACCATCATCCAACCAAAGCTTGAAGACAAAGACACGATACTTGTATTCAACAAGTCTGACTTAATAAGCGATGAGGAGAAAGTCGTAAAAAATCAATTGTTTCCAGATATAAATGCCGAACGAGTGTTTATCTCAGCTAAAAACAGAACAAACACCGACCAGCTTCATCAACTACTGATTAAAGCAGCGCATATGCCACAAATTAGCGAGAACGATGTTGTGGTTACAAACTTACGCCACTACGAAGCTCTCAACAATGCTTTGGAAGCAATAGTTAGAGTTAAAAATGGACTGGACGTTGGTATCACTGGCGACTTCTTGGCTCAAGATATTCGCGAATGCATGTTCTATCTTGGTGAGATAACTGGACAGATATCAACCGACGAAATTTTAGGGAACATATTCTCTAAGTTTTGCATTGGGAAATAAATAGCACTCCCAAAACCTACCTCCTCGCAGAAAGTTGTAACAGACATCCTATACCCTCTCCAACACGGCAATATCTTGCCACAACACGTTAGGGCAGTCTATAAACTTTCTTTGAGGAGGTTTTTTTGGCGAGCAAAGACAAGGAAGGAGTGGATAGTGCTATTTAATAAATGGCAAAAAACTCTTACCCCTTTTTGTTTTCATTGCTGTTGTATCATTATCACACATTGTGATAATAGTATAGAAACACTGATTATCACGTCAATCACAAGGCGACAACAGAGAGAGATACCACATCAATATTATAACATACTAGCGCTAACATCCGATATCTACTACTAAAACCAACACTCACTATTTAAGAAAACACCTGTAAAACTTAAATAGCAACACCCACTAATTAAGAAAACACCCACAAAACTTAAATAGCGGCACTCGCTAATTAAGAAAACAAA
>CAYFSV010000055.1:0-4933 GCA_964345815.1 uncultured Proteiniphilum sp.
ATGCGGCAATTGAGAAACAAATGGAGGATGGACACAAATATTTTTTGACGTGGGACGGCGATTTGCCTATTGCTTATATGGCGATAGAACACAACTACGATAATATGCAAAAAACAAAGGTGCACAAGGCATATGTGTTGCCCGAATATAGAAGTAAGGGCATTGGCAGATTGCTATTTAATTTGGCTGAGAATGTAGCAAAGGAAAATGGCGACAATACTGTGTGCTTGAATGTGAATAAATATAACAAGTCTGCTATTGCTTTCTACAATAAGTCGGGATTTGAGCTGACAAAAGAGGAGATAATAGATATTGGAAATGGTTTTGTGATGGATGATTATGTATTTGAAAAAAAGATTAGATAGTTTTAGGCATGCTTTTAGGGGTGTGGGGCAATTATTTGCAAGCACTCCAAATGCAAGAATACATCTTGTGATGGCAATTGCAGCGGTGGCATTAGGTTTCGCGTTCACTATATCACACGGTGAGTGGATTGCTGTGATTATAGTAATTGGACTAGTAATTTCACTGGAGGCTCTTAACTCAGCTATTGAGGTGCTAGCCGATTATATTACCAAAGAACAACACCCAAATATAAAGAGATTGAAAGACATGGCTGCCGCATCTGTGCTGATTTCTGCTTTGGCTGCCTTAATTGTGGGGTTGATTATTTTTTTACCAAAGATAATTGCCCTTTTTTGCTAACTATACATTATTATGATTGATTGTGGGGCTTATAGAGCCGAAATAGATTATATATCTGAGTTAGATAAGAGCTTTGATGAGAAGCTGATTGACCTTAAGAGAGTGTTGGAGCGATTGACTAAGGATGTTACTAAGGAAGAGACTTTGCAGTTTGCGAACCTGTTTTCGAGGCTGGTTTTTATTGCTCAAAAGCTTGATATATCGAAGAGATTGGAGTGGAACTTACAAAACTTGAGAGTTAGAGCCAAAAACATAAGGCGTGGGGATGGCGAACCAGTGGAGAAAGAGGAGTGGAACAAACATAAACAAAGTTTGCTTCGATTGATTTGGGCTATTGAGGGTGGCAGTGAGGCTGAGAAAGAGGATGACATTGCGCCTATTACGCTGAAGAGTGAGACAATAGATGCTTTGTCGCATATGCGCGTGCAAATTATAGAGATTGATGAAGAGGCAAAGGTGTTGACTTGCTTGGTTGAGAGCGAACCAGGAAAAACTGTGGATGTGAGGTATGGGGTGACACCCTACAATGATGATCTGTCTAGCTCTATTGAGAAGTTTTGGGTTGGTGCTCAAATTAACATTGCGGATATAAAAGAGGATGAGAATGGCAATTTGATTCCTAAAACCATAGTACTAGAGCCCGATTATTTGATTGATGCATCGGCGGTGGCTGAGTGTTTTCATGACTTTTGCACCACTCCCATGCATTTTTTTAGAAATAAGTTTGAAGCAATAGAAAACAGATCGTATATATTGATGGGTAATCTTGCAAACTTTTTTCTTGATGAATTGACATTCGCTGATGATCATGAAGCAGTTTCGTTTAACGATACTTTCTTGGAGTCGTTTAAGCAGTCGCCTTTTGAATACACTAGTTGCGACGATATCTCAGATGGTGCGGGCTTTAGAAAATTTTGGGATGATGCTAGGAGCCAGTTTGAGAATATAAAAAGGGTGCTAATAGATGATTTTACTGAATTTGGTGTTGACCTACAAAATTGCACTTTAGAGCCATCTTTTTATAGTGAAAAGTATGGTTTTCAGGGGCGATTGGATTTGCTACACAATGATGGCAAAAAATTTAAGATAATTGAGTTGAAATCGGGGAGACTACCCTACCCCATCTATGATATGGGAAAGATAGCCGACAATCATTGGGCGCAGACGGCTGTGTATCGAATGATGATTGAGAGTGTGTTTGATGCCGCTCCAAGAAATATTGAAGCTGCCATATTATACTCGTCGGGCAATCAACTGGGCACAAATTTGCGCTTTGCAGCCGACTATCAAGTTTTGAACAAGAAGATAATTAATATGCGCAATCACATTGTGGCTAACGAACATGCGCTGATTAATGGTGACAATGATATGGTGGAAGTTATGTTTGAAAAGCTATATGAAACCACTTCATTCTCAAAGCCAAGTGCAAAATTTTATAATCAAAAGATAGATGCATTTAGAGCAGTATTGAAGCAGTGTAGCCCTACTGAATTAGCCTATTTTTATCGATATATACGCTTTATATCTCGTGAACTCTATTTGCAAAAGATTGGAGATGTGATGCATGAGTCGCCTACAGGTGTTGCTGCATTGTGGAATAGCGATTTCTTTGTGCGTGCCGAGGCGCTTGATGTTCTGTTTGATTTGAGTATCAATTCAATAGATATTTCAAGCAAGGATATGGTTGTTGTATTTGATCGCAACAACGAAGATAATGAGATTGCTAACTTTAGAGAGGGTGAGATTTGTATTGTTTATCCACGCAACGATATTAACGACACAGTGCTTAACAAGCAAATTCTGAAAGGGACTATTTCTAGTATCGACAAGCATAAGATTGTTGTGAGATTTAGGCACAAGCAGCGCAATCACAACTATTTTGACCAGAATAAATATTGGGCAATAGAGCATGACACACTCGATACGGGCAATAATATGATGTATAAGGGACTGTTCTCATTTTTGCACTCCTCAAAGCAGAAACGGAATATATTGCTTGGACTTGATGAGCCTAAATCTACTTTTGATGAGGCAAATCAGGCAGAATATCCCGAAAACATTATTCAGAAGGCAATTGCTGCAGAGGATTATTTCCTGATTGTGGGTCCCCCTGGCACTGGCAAAACCTCTATTTTTGCAAGAAGATTGATTGAGGAGTTTTATAAGAATCCCAATACTAATATTATGATTATGGCCTACACGAATAGGGCTGTTGACGAGTTGTGTGATTCTATAAATGCTGCTTTTGGGATAGAAGAGGGTTGTTCAACCAATTTTATACGAATAGGTAGCGAGCTTTCGTGCGATGAGAGATATAGGGGGCAATTGCTTCAAAACATTGCTGGCAAAGCTAGCAGCAGGGATGAATTGCGACAAACTATAGAAAGTACCAGGATATTTGTGTCGACTGTAGCGTCAATAAATGGGAAGAAAGAATTGTTTAACCTCAAGCGTTTCGATGTTGCAATAATTGATGAAGCTTCGCAAATATTGGAGCCGCAAATTATTGGGCTACTTCCTCAGTTTGATAAATTTATTATGATTGGCGATCACAATCAGTTGCCCGCAATTGTTTTGCAGAGCAACACCAACTCAATAATCAGAGAAAAGGAACTTACAGATATTGGTATTTCAAATTGTGCCGATTCGCTGTTTGAGCGACTCATGCGAACTGCCATAAAAAACAATTGGAGCCAATGCCACTCGCAGCTGATTGTGCAAGGCAGGATGCACAATGAGATTGCCGCCTTCCCATCATCATACTTCTACCCTAGCCGATTGCTTCCCGCCAATCAGTGGCAAAGTGAGAAGTGGAGCACCTCGTTTGAGAGCGAAGAGAATTTGATATCAACAGTTGTTTCGTCAAATCGGCTTGCTTTGTTTTCAACCGAATTGATGAACCACAATAATGCTTCGCACAAAACAAATGAGAACGAAGCCGATGTTGTGATTGCAATAATTAAAAGTCTTGAGGAGGTTTACTACCATGACAAAAGAGAATTTGATGCAAAAAGAGTTGGCATTATTGCGCCATATAGAAACCAAATTGCACTTATCAAACATAAGCTACAAAACGCAAATATCCAAGGATGGGAAAATATAATGGTTGACACTGTCGAGCGTTTTCAGGGTAGTCAGCGCGACATCATAATTATATCTTTTTGTATCAATAAGCCCTACCAATTGAACTTTTTGAGCAATCTGAATGAATCGGGAAAAGTGGATAGAAAGCTCAATGTGACCCTCACAAGAGCTAGGCAACAGATGTTTATAGTGGGCAATGCCAAAATATTAAATAGAAATCCAATTTATGCAACGCTGCTCGAATTCATCAAGGATTCGGTTATAAAACTACTACATATTCCAACTATTAAATAGTTCGTTTGCAAACTTTATTGAGCCTATCAAAAACTCGGTACGCCGATATTGAAGTTCAGCAACCAAAAATGACGTTTCGGTATTTTGATTGAAACAACGATGTGGTTTACACTATATCTTTGCACTAACAAAATAAGAAAACGAATTAATAACAATTTAAAATTTTTGGAATAATGAAAAAATCACTTTTTACTTTGATGTCGATTATACTCACATTAGGAGTATTTAATGCAAGTGCACAAACACCTATAACTTGGGGTGTGAAAGCTGAAATGAATATCTCTAATTTCTTTCACAAAGATATAGATGATTTTAAAAGCACAATGAGAGTTGGACCAAACTTTGGTGGATTTATGAGAGCTGATATTAGCGATCATTTTGCAATTCAACCCGAGCTGGCTCTATTTTATAGAAACTCGAAGAGTGAGTTTGGAAACACAGAGGACACCTTCAAACAGTGGGGAATGCAGCTTCCTGTGTATGCAATGCTGCAATCGGAAAACTTTGCTGGAAGAGTGTATGGTGGTTTTGGTCCATACTTAGGATTGGGATTTGATGCTAGATATAAGGATGCAGATGTGAACCTATATAAGAAAGCTAATGACAAAACTCCTATGGAACGTTGGGATTTTGGTCTTGGTCTTCTTGCAGGATATGAATTTAATAATGGGTTTCAGATAAATGCTGGATATCAATTTGGTCTTGTGGATCAATTGAATGGTGATGGAAAAATGAGACCTCAAACAGTTAACGTTGGTATTGGATATAGCTTCTAAAAGAACCAGCGTATTGATAAAGAGATTGCCAAACTTGGTTCTTACTCATGGTCTGTGTAATGAATGATTGAAAA
>CAYFSV010000055.1:5033-13991 GCA_964345815.1 uncultured Proteiniphilum sp.
GAAACAATTATGGAACTACTAAACAATAAGATTCTAAAAAGTAAGCGACAGTCGTTTATACTTAACTATAATAAGAGCACTGCCATAGCGGCAGCTGTAATTATTAGTTTTATTTTGGCTTTTATTATGCTGTCGTCGTCGCTCTATTTTATTTCGCTCGACAAAAGCTCGGGAATAAAATTTGTAGAGCTGTTTTCTCTTAGATCAATTTTCACTCTGCTTGCAAACTCGCTTTTTCTATATTTTCTTTTTAGAATTCAGTTTTGGCTTATCACAAAGTATCCCAACAATAAGGTGAAAGTTTGGCTTGCCATCCTTGCCACTTTTGCTGCTATCGCAGTTTTTAGTCCACTGCTTTCGCGTATGCAATGGTGGTGGTTCAAAGGGCATGTTTCGGCCAACACCTTTTCAACTCTGCACTATGCAAAGGACTTGGTGGTTTTGATAATCTCTTTTTTATTTACAGCTTTGATATATCTTATTAATCAAAATCAGAAAAAGTTGATAGAAAATCAAAATTTAGCAATCGAGAATTTGCAAAATAGATATGATGCTTTGAAAAATCAAATAGATCCTCATTTTTTGTTTAATTCGCTTAACACCTTGAGTGGTCTTATAAATTTTGAAAATGAAAAAGCACAAGAGTATGTAGGGCAACTTTCGTCGGTATTTAGATACACGATGCAGGACAAATCGATAACTACGCTGTCAAACGAACTGCAGTTTGCCGAATCGTATATGTATTTGATGAAGATTAGATATAGCGATGCCTTAAATATTCACTTACGAATAAATCCTACATATAGAAAGTATTATATATTGCCTTTTGGTTTGCAAATTTTGTTGGAAAATGCCGTGAAGCATAATGTGGTGAGCCGCAAAAATCCACTTTCTATTATTATTGAGACCACCAAGAATGGAACAATCAGAGTAGAAAACAACTTGCAACCCAAACAGGGAGTTACAGAAAGCACTGGCTTAGGCCTTGGCAATTTGAATGAGAGATATAGACTAATGTTTGGTAAAGAAATTGTTATTGAATCAACAGATGATATGTTTGCAGTAGAGATTCCATTGGTAGAAAAGATTAAAGCGAATTGAGATAACAAAAACGAATTTAATATAAATGAGAGCGGTAATTATAGAAGATGAAGTTGTGGCAGCACAAAACCTAGAGCGCTTAGTTGCTTCGGTTGATGAAAATATAAAGATAATTGCGGTTTTGCAGTCGGTGGAAGAGAGTGTGGAGTGGTTTAAGGAAAATAACAAACATCCCGACATTGTGTTTATGGATATCCATTTGGCTGATGGAGAGTCGTTTGCCATTTTTAATGAAACAGAGATTAGAAGCCCAATAATTTTCACAACAGCCTATGACGAGTATGCGCTTAAGGCATTTGACGTGAATAGTGTTGATTATCTACTAAAGCCTATCAGTGCAAAAACACTTGATAGAGCGCTAAAGAAACTTGAGAAAGTAAGCTTTCAAGATAATAATAGTGATATCGTGGCTCAAATAATGGAGTCGATAAATCAAACGAAAGCTACATACAAAAAACACTTTCTGATTCCTTATCGAGATAAGTTAATACCTCTTGCGGTGGACGACATTGCATATGTGTTTTCGGAAATGAAGATGGCCAACATTGTATGTTATGACGGAAGCAAATATGTGTTGGATACATCATTGGATGAGATGATGCGTCAACTCGATCCCACGCGATTTTATCGTGCCAACAGACAATATATTGTTTCACATCGTGCCATATCTGATTTGTCAATTTGGTTTGGTGGCAAGCTTGCTGTCAATCTTAAAGTGCAAACACAAGAGCGAATTATTGTGAGTCGTGCCAAAAACAATGAGTTTAAAGAGTGGTATATGGAAAATGATGATTTGGGGTAAAGTTATCGCCAAATCGTTTCACCCGCCAAGGCTGGTTTGGCCCCCTTTTAGGATTAAAGCGAACCTTACACGCCAGCTATAATTGACCAAAACAAATGTAATTACTATGAAAAGCTATATGAACTTACCCCAAAATCAGTATCACTAACTACATTTCGGTCCAACAGTCTTTCAGTTCAGCACCCATTATTGTCGTTTCGGTAACAAAGCCGAAACATTCGCTTGATTTGTAGTCTAACTTTGCATGCGTGAAAAAAGAAATATACAAATCAACAAATTATAATTTTATGAACTCAAAAAGACATTTTTTAAAAAGCATTATTGCTGTTTTCTTGATTTCCATAACCCCTGTCATTGCACAACAAACCCTCACCCTTGAGGAGTGTCGTGACATGGCATTGGAACAAAACAAGAAAGTAAGAATTTCACAACAAGATGCACTTGCAGCAACCTACACCAAGAAGTCGGCTGCAACCCACTACCTACCAAAGATTAGTTTTGGAGGAGGCTATTTGCACACAAACAAAGCCATCAAGCCACTAGATCATGATTTGCTTTTGCCAATAATACCCTACAATGCTATTGATCCCAGCACTGGGGCTTTCAACCCAGGAGCGTTGCAAGACCCATCTACAGCACTCAACACCTTGGTTATCGACCCAACAACGGGAACACCAATGACAGATGCGTCTGGCAACCCCATTTTTAAGAACTATGCAATGCTGCCTGCCGATCAGCTTGTGCTAAACAATAACAACATCTATCATGCACGCCTGAGCCTCAATCAGCCATTGTTTACAGGTTTCAAAATTGTGGAATCGAACAAGATGGCGCGTCATGCCGAAAATATAGCAAACGAAAATGTAATACTCACAAAAGCAGAGGTGCTATCAAAAACTGATGAGGCTTATTGGCGTGTTGTTTCGCTTCATCAAAAGGTGAATCTAGCAAAATCATACGAAGAGTTGCTTGACCAATTAGTCACAGATTTAGAGAATATTTATGCTGAAGGGATTATCACAAAGAACGATGTGCTGAAGGCAAAAGTGAAACAAAATGAATCGAAACTACAAGTGCTTAAAGCTGAAAATGGATTGGCATTATCGAAAATGGCGCTGGCTCAAATTATTGGACTAGAAGATGAAGACATAAACGTTTCGGATGCCGATCTAAATGATGATGACATTCTAATGAACAGCTCACCAATCAACCCCTTAGCTTCTGCCGACAATCGTGCAGAAATTGCAATGCTGAGAGAGAAAGTGAATGTGATGAACGCTCAAAAGAATATTGAACGCTCAAAATTTATGCCCTCGGTGTTGCTCACAGGAGGATATGGTTTCACAAGCCCCAATCCCTACAACGGACTTCGTAGCGAATTTGGTGGCGACTGGAGCGTGGGCGTTGCCGTGTCGATGCCAATATTTACATGGGGCGAGAGAAAGCATGATATGAATGTGGCTAAGGTGAAAAAACAGCGTGCACAATATGAACTTGATGATGCACGCGAGATGATAAACTTGCAGATTAAGCAAAATCAATTTAAACATATCGAATCGATTAAGAAAGTGGAAATGACAAAGCTATCGGTTGAACAAGCTGAAGAGAACATGAATACAGCTAAAGATAATTTGGCAGAGGGGCGCACAAGATTGAGCGAACTCTTAGAGGCACAATTGCAATGGGCTGATGCTTCATCAGAACATATTGACGCACTAATAGAAGTGAAGACCTCACTAACAGAGCTTGAAAAGTCAACCGGAGAAATTTATAAGCACATTAATCAATAATAATAGAAATCAACAAATAAATCATACATATTATGCAACTAAAGAACAAATTTTTAATAGCTACCACTATGTTGGCTTTCTTAGTCACTGGATGTGGAAACGACAAATCGACTACTAGCAACAACGATACAAAAGCTGCGGTGAAGGTTACTGTAGCAAATAGTCAAACAAGAGAATATAACCCAGAACTGTGGTACACAGGTACTGCAGAAGCCAACCAGGAGGTAAATCTTGGTTCAGCAATTCCTGGACGTGTAGAGAAAATAAACTATCAAAAGGGATCATTTGTACCCAAAGGTGCCACAATTGTGGAGATGTCGGACGAGATGCTTATCCAAGCACAAATTGAGCTTGAGGCTATTCGCAAAGACTTTGAAAGAATAAGTCGCTTGAAAGAAAAAGGTAGCATGAGCATTATGGACTACGATCATATTAAAGCAAAATATGAAGCAACCCAATCAAAGGTAGATATGCTTAAAAAGAATACATCAATCACTGCACCTTTTGGTGGCACCATCACAGATATTATGGTGAGCGTGGGCGAAAACTCATCAATCACACCATCACTGAGTGATGATATGAAACTAAAAAGTGGTGTGGTGACTCTTATGCAACTTAATCCACTAAAAGTTAGTGTGGAGGTGAATGAGAAAGAGCTAAACTCGGTGAGCAAAGGACAAACAGTCGATCTGTTTTTTGATGCCTATCCTGATGAAACAATCAGCGGAAAGGTGACCTATATTTCACCAGTACTATCGAAAATGTCGCGCACATCAACTGTAGAGATTACAATCCCAAACAACAATGGCAAACTAAAGCCAGGTATGTATTGCCGAACATCAATTGAAATGCCACAAA
Organism: uncultured Proteiniphilum sp.; assembly: GCA_964345815.1. Lineage (GTDB taxonomy): Bacteria > Bacteroidota > Bacteroidia > Bacteroidales > Dysgonomonadaceae > Petrimonas. Next base: position 9,585 of record CAYFSV010000055.1, read on the forward strand.
CTACAGGAGTATTTGTCCCTGTAAATTCTATTTATCGCAAGCAAGGAACCGGCGAAAGCTATGTGTTTGTTGTGAACAACGACAACACCGTGACAATGAAACAAGTGACACGTGGCGAGGCGCTAGGAACCCTAATTCATGTTCCAGAACTTGACGAAAACTCTGTTGTGGTGGTTGACGGAAAAAACAAACTAGACAACGGAAGCCTGATTGAGATTGTAAAATAATTAATTTTAAAACTGAAGACAAATGAAATTACCCGAAATAGGCGTAAAGAGACCCGTTACAACGGCGATGATCTTTATCGCAATATTATTACTTGGGGTGGTATCCCTAAAAATGCTACCAATCGACTTGATGCCCGAAATTGAGGCTCCATCGGTAACAATTATTACCGTGTATCCTGGAGCATCGGCAAATGAAGTTGAAGAGCAGGTTACTAAAACTTTAGAGACAGTTTTATCGGCTGCCGACAACCTTAACGAAATAAGTTCTTCATCTAAAGAGAACGTATCTTTTATTCAACTAAGATATAATTGGGGAGGCGACATGACCTCCGCTGTGAATGATGCTCGCGACTTGATTGAATTGAGTAAATCAAAACTGCCAGCAGCTGCTCACCAACCAATAATTTACAAGATTGACGCATCCATGATGCCCGTGTTGGCATATGTGGTTAATGCTGAGGAGAATTATTTTGGAATTGAGCATATCATTGAAGACGAATTAGCCTCACCACTTCGCAAAGTAGAAGGTGTGGGCACGGTAATATACTTAGGACAACCCGAAAGAGAAATAAAAGTGAATGTAAATCCTCAGCAATTGGCTGCTTACGGATTATCTACATCGCAAATCTCAACCATGCTCAAGGCAAATAACATAAGTGTTCCTGCTGGTAACATCAATATGGGAGTTTATGACTTTGCGGTGAGAGTACCAGGAGACTATGAAACAGTAGAGGAAATTGGTAACACAGTATTGAAGGCAGTTAACGGACAAGTGATCCGCTTGAAAGATGTCGCTACCGTAGAGGATACTTTTAAAGAGAAAAACTCATTTTCGAGAAACCATATTGGTGAAGGTGTGGCATTTATGGTGCAGAAGCAAGCTGGAAGCAACACCGTGGAGGTGGCAGATGCTGTGCGTGCAAAAGTAGCAGAAATACAAAAAGACCTACCTTCTGATGTTCAGATAACTGAGATCCTGAGCTCGGACGAGATGGTGGTGAGCACTGTTAAAAACTTAACCTCTTCTATCTGGTATGCTTTGATATTTGTGACACTTGTAGTGTTGATGTTCTTGCGTGAGTGGAAATCGAGCTTGATTGTTTTTGTAACAATGCCAGTTTCGCTTATTAGTGCTTTCATTGCAATGTATGTAATGGACTTTACGCTAAATATATTTTCGCTAATGTCGCTTATCATTGCAATTGGTATGGTGGTGGACAATGCCATTGTGGTGCTCGAAAACATCACACAACATATTGAGAAGGGGTCGAAGCCCAAACAAGCAGCCATATTTGGAACCTCAGAAATGGGTATGGCTATTGCTGCATCAACGGCTACCACATTGGTGGTGTTTTTGCCAATGTTGTTTATGGGCGGAATTGTAGGTATTATGTTTAAGCAGCTTGCCATTCTTACATCTGTCAGCTTGATTGTTTCGCTTTTCACTGCACTCACGCTCACACCGATGCTATCATCTGTGTTGCTAAAAGAGGCGCCCAGAGGAGAGAATAAAAAACAACGCTCTAAGTTTTATATCGCTAGCGAGAAGGTCTTCAATAAAATTGAGGATGCATATAAAGCAATGTTGGGTTGGGCAGTATTTCATAAAGGTTTCACACTAATTATGGCCTTAGTGGTGTTTGTAGGTACTATGCTGCTGGCTAAAAACTTAGGAACCGACTATATTCCGAGCTTAGACTCAGGAACTCTATCGGTAGTGTTTGAAACAGAGGTGGGCACAAGCTCTCAGCAAACAGATAGCATGGGACAGCGCATCTTGCAAATTATGCTCGACGAAGTTCCAGAAATTAGAGAGGGAGCATTAGCTTCAATTTCGGGACAAACAGAAAGCGGTATGCTCACCACAGTTGGTTTTAAAGAGGGTAAAAATGTTGGTACCGTTCTCACTCACCTTGTGCCTCACGAAGAGCGATCAAGAAGTGCATCGGAAATAGCTGATGCAGTAAGAGAGAAAATAGAAGAACTGCCCCAGTTAGAGAAGTTTCATGTGTCGGGAAGTAGTGCGCTTGCATCTGCTCTGACAGGAAATAGAAGCCCAATTGAAATAATTGCTACTGGCAACAACTTCGACAATTTGAATGCGGTAGTTAGAGACATTGAGCAAAAACTAAAAAACGAAGGCTCATTTGTTGATGTAGGCTCAACGATAGACCCTGGCATACTTGAGGTGCAAGTGGTGGTTGACAAAGACAAGGCTTCGCAAATGGCACTCAATGTGGCTATGGTAGGAATGCAGGTTCGTCAAAACTTGTATGGCACCGAGTCGGGTGATTTCACTGAGGAGGGTAACGATTACGAAATAGTTGTTCAATACGCTCCCGAGTATCGCAATCAAATTGCAAAACTTAGAGAGATGAATATCACAAACCTATTGGGTCAACCTGTTCCATTAGCAGCAATTGCTGATATTGTGGAAACAACCGGACAATTGGAAATTCAGCGTCAATCGCAAGAAAGATATGTGAAAGCTACGGCAAACCTTGCTGATGGAATTTCGTTGGGCGAAGCCACCGTTATTGCACAGCGCATAATTGAGGAAACAACCTTGCCCGATGGTGTAAGCATCGAGCTTGGAGGACAAGTTGACGACCAGTCGGATTCGTTTAGCTCGCTCTATTTGATATTCTTCTTGGGTATTGCATTGGTTTATATGGTTATGGCTGCACAATTTGAGTCATTCAAAGACCCATTCATAATTCTGTTTGCTATACCATTTACACTAGTGGGTGTGATTTGGGCATTCTTCTTAACGGGCACTAGCCTCAATGTGGTAACCTTTATTGGTTTGATTATGCTAATCGGTATTGTGGTTAACAATGGTATTATCCTAGTGGACTACACCAACATGCTTCGCAAGCGTAACTACAATCTTCGCGATGCGGTGATGGAGGCAGGACGCTCACGTCTTCGCCCAGTGTTGATGACATCTATGACCACCATTTTGGGTATGTTGCCAATGGCATTGAGCTCGGGCATGGGCAAGGAGATGTATTCTCCACTTGGGATTACAATTATTGGTGGGCTGCTTGTGTCAACCATCGTAACACTAATTCTTGTACCCACAATGTACACCGCTCTCAACCATCGCACACTCAAGGAGGATCGCAATATGGCACGACTTCGTAAAAGAGAAACTATTGAGATATAAAAATTAATGCAAAGAGAGGGCAGTCAAATGCGAGTGCCCTACTCTTTCTACAAAAAAAAGAACACAACAATCAAACATTGACGATTATGAAATTTATATATATAACTTGCAATATTAGTATGGTTGAAATTCTGTGGGAGATGATTGACGAAATGGAAATCAAAGATTATCAAACCATTGATGTGGTAACTGCTAAAAGCAGTTATGCCGAACCAAGACTGAATACGGCTGTTTGGCCCGGATACAACGCCAGTATTCTAATACAGGAAAAAGACCACACCAAGGTGCAAACCTTAATTAATGAGATAAAAGAGATGAATAAAAAAGCCTTTAATAGTGCTGAAATAGTAGCAGTGCATTCATGGAGTTTAGATGCATAATTTGTTGATTTAAGGTTTTTACTTCTTTCCTTTTTTATCGAAAAGCTCGTGTGACATTGTTCATGCGAGCTTTTATTTTCTTAATTGTAAACTATCTCAATGTTTGGATTGCGCTTCAGCAACTCTTCTTGAAATAGCTTCATATCATTCTCCTTTAGCCTAATATTTTGAATGCTGGGAGTGGTGAAACCAGCGGGAAGATAACTAAACGACAGTCGCTTAACTTTTGAGATATCAATAGTGACAATATCCTTGACGTTGATAATCTTTTTATTTCCAAATAAGTATCCATAAATTAGTTTATCCTCCGTCAATACAAACTGGCGAGGATGCAAAAATGGACCCACCAGCAGCAAATAGAAACCCGCCCCCATTCCTGCCCCCATCCAGTTAATTTTTGTGGGCAACAGCATCATAATCAGCACAGCTACTATAAATATAACCGCTGTGATTTTAAACACTTGGAAATTGATATTCGAGAACGATACACTTGATTTGTTATTACTATTCATAGCTGGCTCTACTCTTTTTTGTTGATGCACAAAGATATAGAAAAATGATATATATTACCAATCCCACGAACCTAAACCAGACATAGGTGTGATATGATTGTAGCCCAATGGATGCTCCC
>CAYFSV010000056.1:0-4244 GCA_964345815.1 uncultured Proteiniphilum sp.
TTATAATTGCCGAGTTGTTATGATTTTGGTAATTGAGCCTCTCGGAAGATGGAAATAGGCTCAAATTTGGTAATTGTGCCTCTCGGAAGATGACATAGCACCTATTTGAATTTCAAAATAAACAATTTTTGATACAAATAATTTTCAATCACAAGAAATATATTGTATTTTTGCAACTCAATAGTAAAGATGTATTTAGGAAATCATTTTAACAAATAAAATTCAAATAAAATTATGATTAAAGTAGGTATTAATGGATTTGGACGTATTGGTCGTCTAGTTTTCCGTGCAGCTCAAACAAGAGATGATATTCAAATTGTAGGTATCAACGATTTGCTAGATGTTGATTACATCGCATATATGTTGAAGTATGACTCAATCCATGGTAAATTCGATGGAACTATTGAGGTTAAAGATGGTCAACTGGTAGTAAACGGTAAAACTGTACGCGTTACAGCGGAAAGAAATCCAGCCGACTTGAAATGGGGTGAGATAGAAGCTGAATATGTAGTTGAGTCTACTGGTCTTTTCCTTTCAAAAGATTCAGCTAAAGGACACATCGATGCAGGTGCAAAATATGTAGTAATGTCTGCTCCTTCAAAAGATGATACTCCAATGTTCGTTGTTGGTGTAAACCAAGATAAGTATGTAAAAGGTGAGCAATTTGTTTCAAATGCATCATGTACTACAAACTGCTTGGCGCCTATCACAAAAGTATTGAACGACAAATTCGGTGTTATCGAAGGTTTGATGACTACAGTTCACTCTGTAACTGCAACTCAAAAAACTGTTGATGGTCCTTCTGCAAAAGACTGGAGAGGTGGTCGCGCAGCTTCAGGTAACATTATTCCTTCATCAACTGGTGCTGCAAAAGCTGTGGGTAAAGTAATTCCTGAGCTTAACGGCAAATTGACTGGTATGTCACTTCGCGTTCCTACTCTTAACGTATCTGTAGTTGACTTAACTGTACGTTTAGAGAAAGCAGCAACTTACGAAGAGATTTGCAATGCAATGAAAGAGGCTTCAGAAGGCGAACTAAAAGGAATTTTAGGCTATACTAACGAAGATGTTGTTTCTTCTGATTTCATCGGTGATGCACGCACTTCAATCTTTGACGAAAAAGCTGGTATCCAATTGAGCGAGAACTTCGTTAAAGTTATTAGCTGGTATGACAACGAGTGGGGATATTCAAACAAAGTATTAGACCTTGTTGCTCACATGAAACAAGTAAACGGATAATATATCCTGATTACAAATAATAATAAAAGCGCTTCGCCATTGTGGTGAAGCGCTTTTTGCTTAAAGTAGAGTTTTGTATCTTTAGTTTATTATTGTTATTATCATAATTGCTGAAACAAGACTTTTGAGGATTATACTTACAGTGTGCGCCGTGACTTAGTCTTAAAACTAGCACTCTGCAACATTCACAGCAATTGCTAAGCCCCCTTCGGATGTTTCTTTAAATCTTTCATTCATGCTTAATGCGGTTTCCCACATCGACTGAATAACCTGATCAAGTGAAACACGTGCTTCGCTAGGATCGTTTTCGATTGCAAAATTGGCTGCAGTGATTGCTTTCATTGCCCCCATTGAGTTGCGCTCAATGCATGGAATTTGAACAAGTCCACCCACAGGGTCACATGTCAAACCTAGGTGATGCTCCATTGCTATCTCGGCTGCCATAAGTACTTGACCTGGGGTTCCACCCATGATTTCTGTTAGTCCAGCTGCCGCCATTGCCGAAGACACACCCGTTTCTGCTTGACATCCACCCATAGCTGCAGATATGGTGGCATTTTTTTTAAATAATGTACCTATTTCACCTGCTGTAAGTAAGAAACGGATTATTCTATCGATACCAACATGGATAGTAAATGTTTGAGAATACATTAGCACAGCAGGAATTATGCCACTTGCTCCGTTTGTTGGTGCAGTTACTATACGGCCAAAGCTAGCGTTTTCTTCGTTTACTGCCATTGCAAAACAAGAAACCCATTTGTTGATATGTTCAAATCCACCTTCTGATTCCTTCACAAGATCAAACCATTCTTGTTTGTTTTTGTAGGTTTTCCCCTTAAGTAATGTCTTATTCAAATTTGTTGCACGGCGAACCACATTAAGTCCACCTGGTAGAATTCCACTTTTATTCACTCCGCGATAAATAGCATCTTTAATGCTCTCCCATATCTCGAGTGCTTTTTCATTAATTTCCTCTCTAGTTCTCCAGCTTTCTTCATTTTTATATACTAAATCAGACACCGATTTGTTTAATCTATGGCAGTATTTTAGTACATCAGCCCCGCTATGACAAGGGTAGAAGCTTGGTTTTAGCTTATCGGCAACCAGTACATCGTCTTTAATTGACACAAATCCCCCACCAATCGAATAGTAGTCTTGCACTATTTGACTATTGTCATTAAAAATAGCTTTGAAAATCATCCCGTTTGGGTGAAAAGGCAAATTCTCCTTTTTGTTAAGAACCAAATGATGACCATATACGAATTTGATTTCCTTTTGGTTGCCAAGTTTAAGTGTTTCACTTTTTTTTATATCTTCTACGATTGCGTCAATTGTTGAGGTGTCTATGGTTCTGAAATTATATCCTGCCAAGCCCAACATTCCTGCGATGTCAGTTCCGTGACCAATTCCTGTTTTGGCGAGTGAACCAAAAAACTCAACGTAAACCTCTTTTACTTGATCAACTCCTTGGCTCTTTTCTATCAGATCCAAGAACATGTTTGCGGCATTCCATGGTCCCATTGTGTGTGAACTAGATGGACCTATACCAATTTTTATGATATCAAAAATACTAATTGATTCCATTACGATTAAATGATAATATTATGTTTATATATGTCTAAAAGTTTTTTAGCAAAATAGCAATTACTAAAGCTGCTTTAGTAAAGTCATCTATATTTTGCTCTCTCAGTTTTTCCATGGCTCTGTGCATCAACTTTCTTGCAGATTCTGGTTTAATATTAAGCAAATCACTTATCTCTTTATACTCTAATCCTGCTATATAGCGCATATAAACTGCTTCTCGTTGGGTGGATGATTGTTTTGATAGCATGTTCTCCACCTTTTGTTTCAGGAGTTCAGCCTTCTCTTTATCAATAATATTGTCAAGAACTGTGACTTTAATGTGAAAGTTATCCTCAAGGTTGTCGATATCAACATCATTCTTATTCGATCTAAACATATCAATCAGTCTGTTTCTAAAAGATTTAAATAAAAATGATGCAGGATTATCCACATTTTTTAATCTAGATGTGTTAGAGTGTATATTGATAAAAACATCTTGAATAGCGTCTTTGCATGACTCGGAGTCAAACCCTAAATGTATTCCATATGAGTATAGTTTGTCTGCATAATAGTCATATAGATCAGCAAAATTATTTTCACTGACATCGCTTAAATAATTTCTCCATATTACTTTGCTTTTGTCGATCACTATGCTCTTTCACTAATGCTTTGCGAACTGTTTATCGGTACTTATAACTGAAAAATCCGCATTGATTATAAACTAAACTAAAAAAGTTGACTGGCAAAGATACAGAAAAGTAATTCTTAGTAGCAACATTTCTTAGTTGAAAAAGCATAAGATATTATTTTTGTTTATTAATAGATACAATTAAAATATCTCTAGATTAGAGTTTTCTTACATAATTGAATAATACACTCAATTATTAATTATGGAGTTACTGTTATGTTAATTATTTGAATTAGTTTTGTAAATATTGTATTACCAACTTAAATAAATCACCATATATAAATTGATCAGATGAAAAGAAGAGAATTTATTACTAAATCAACACTTATAGGAGCTTCTGTTCCTTTGGCTATGACAACATCCTTGTCTCTAAATTCGTGTTCTAATGAATCAAAAAGCAAGCAAAAGGAACTCACTCCCCAAGATCTTGGGCAATTCTCATTTATAGATATTGCTCCTGATGGAAAGCCCATTAAAGCTGCTCTAGTTGGATGTGGAGATAGGGGCACTGGAGCAGCATGTCAGTTACTCGAGGCGGCACCCAATATCTCTATAGTTGCCTTAGCTGATGTGTTTGAAGATAGAATGAATGGGTGTCGTCGTGTTTTAAATGATCGCTTTAATAATTCTGTTGACGACAACAAATGTTATATTGGATTTGATTCTTACAAGGATATTATGTTGGATTCGGATATCGACTTGGTTTTGCTTTGCACCCCAACTCATTTCAGGCCTGTACAATTTAAAGCTGCAA
>CAYFSV010000056.1:4344-13029 GCA_964345815.1 uncultured Proteiniphilum sp.
AAACATGTGTTTATGGAGAAGCCATGTGCCATTGACCCTGTAGGTATTCGTACAGTAGTTGCTGCTTCAAAAGTGGCTACTTAGAAAGGGTTGACCGTGATAACCGGAAATCAACGGCGCCATCGTAGAGATTATTGGGATGCATATGTACAAGTGAAGAACGGAATTATTGGTGAGGTTGTCTCTGCTACTTGTCATTGGAATCAAGGTGCTTGGTGGAACAAGAGTCACCGCCCCGAATGGAGTGATATGGAATATTGTATTCGCAATTGGTTCAATATAAAATGGCTTAGTGGAGATCATATTCTTGATCAAGGAATCCATAATATTGATGTTGTTACGTGGTTTATGGAGGAGCTACAAATATCAGCAGTTGGCTTTGGTGGAAGGGCTAGGCGACTAACGGGTGATATTTTTGACTTTTTTAGTATAGACTACAAATACGAGAATAATAAGCGCATGCATCACACCGCCCGACAAATTGATGGGTGTGATGGAGATGTATCGGAACAAATAATGGGTACTAAAGGAATGGTGCAACTCAATGATAGAGGAGAAATAAAGATTGTAGATTGGAACAATAATTTATTATGGGAATATGACTATGAGAAAAACCCAGTAAATAATCCATATAATCAGGAGCACATTCATCTTGTTGAGTCTATACGCTTAAACAAGAAGATAAATCAAGCAGAAGATTTGGCTTTCTCTAATTTAGTTGCCATACTTGGTCGTGAAGCAGCATATACTGGTAAACCCATATCTTGGGGTGAGATTATGTCGTCAGACCTAAGATATGGTCCGCAGGAATATCACTTGGGTGATTTGCCTGATTATCAAGAGGGTGTTGTGCCCATTCCAGGTAAAAGTCCTGCATCTCCAATTTGAAAGATAATAAATAAGATAATATTTAAACGATGAAACAAATTACAATTATATCGCTATTGACGATACTTTCATTCTCACTTTTAGGCTCAAATCATAACAATAGTGGTGCCGATGATCGCGAATATACTGCTAACTTGGCATATAAAATAGCTGAACCTGTTTTGAAGAATATGGCTAAGGGTGAGCTTAAAAAGAATATGCAAGTTGAACTGAGCCCCACATGGGATGGACGCAATAAGGATGTTACTTATATGGAAGCATTTGGAAGGCTTATGTGCGGAATTGCTCCATGGTTGGAACTTCCAGATGATGACACTGTCGAAGGTGTGCAACGAAAACAACTTCGAGAATGGGCTTTACAAAGCTATGCTCATGCAGTTGACCCAGATAGTCCAGATTATTTGCTTTGGAATAAGGAAAATCAACCACTTGTTGATGCAGCTTTTATAGCCGAGAGTTTTATTCGTGCACCTAAACAATTGTGGGAACCACTTGATGATATAACTAAGCAGAGATATATTAATGAGTTTACTAGTTTGCGTCGTGTAAATCCACCATACAACAATTGGCTTCTATTTTCAGCAATTGTCGAATCGTTTTTGATGAGTATCGATGCGCCCTATGATGGTTATAGAATCAGCTCAGCTTTGCGAAAAATTGAGGAGTGGTATGTTGGAGATAGTTGGTATGCTGATGGGAATCACTTTTCGTTTGATTACTATGGTAGTTTTGTTATTCAACCAATGAATGTTGAGGTAATTCAATTGTGTGTTGATAAAGGACGTTTAGCAAATAAGTCTCAATTGGACAAGTCTATTAAAAGATTAACAAGACATGCCCATATTCAGGAGAGATTTATTTCGCCTGAGGGGACATTTCCTGTTTTTGGTCGCTCCATAACGTATCGTGCTGGCGCATTGCAGGTTTTGTCGATGGCGGCTTGGCATGAGGTTTTGCCAAATGATGTATCGGAAGGACAAGTCAGAGCTGGTCTTACTGCCGTGTTGAAGAATATGTTTTCTGTAGAGGGTAATTTCAATGAGGCTGGTTTCCTTCAACTTGGTTTTGCGGGACATCAACCTGAAATTGCTGATGTTTACACAAATAATGGCAGTTTGTACTTAACAACCACTGGCTTGCTACATCTTGGTTTGCCTGCCAATCATTCATTCTGGACATCTGAAGCACAAGATTGGACATCAAAAAAAGCATGGTCAGGGCAGTCATTTAGTCGTGATGGTGCCTCACGAGATTAATAGATAGATAATAATATGAGAATAAAAATATTGTATTTGCTTATAGCTCTTGTGTTGATTAATAATGCTAACTCACAAGAGCAACAAGCGTTGAATAACAAGTTTAAGCCAGGTGAGATTTGGCTTGATAATAATGGCAACCACATTAATGCTCATGGTGGAGGACTACTTTATGATAATGGTATATATTATTGGTTTGGTGAGCACAAAGCTGAAAATACGAATTCTGCAATGGTAGGTATAACCTGCTATTCATCTGATGATTTAATAAACTGGAATTATGAAGGGATTGCTCTTTCTGTTTCAGATGATGAAACAAGCGACATTGCAAAAGGCTCTGTGATGGAACGACCTAAGGTGATACACAATGCCAAAACAGGCAAATATGTTATGTGGTTTCATCTTGAGCTAAAAGATAAAGGCTATTCTGCTGCTCGTACGGCTTTGGCAGTTAGTGATAATGTTGAAGGTCCGTATCAATATGTAGGCTCAAAACGTGTTAATGCAGGGCAATTTCCTTTTGATATGCCAAAGGAACTTCAAGAAAAGAGATTAGAACAAGAAAAATATAGTGAGTGGTGGACTTCCGACTGGTATAAGGCTGTTGAGGAGGGGTTATTTGTTCAACGTGATTTGGAGGATGGTCATATGTCGCGCGATATGACTCTTTTTGTGGATGATGATGGTAAGGGTTACCAGATATATTCATCAGAAGAGAATCTAACATTGCATATTGCCGAACTTACAGATGATTATACAAATCACACAGGCAAATATGTAAGATTGGCTCCTGCTGGACATAATGAGGCTCCCGCAATTTTTAAACGAAATAATGTTTATTGGATGATAACATCTGGCTGTACAGGGTGGGACCCAAACGAGGCGCGTATGTTTTCGGCGCAATCTATTTGGGGACCATGGAAGCAGCATCCTAATCCATTTAGAGGAAAAGACTCTGAGCTAACCTTTAATAGCCAAAGCACTTTTGTGCAAAAGATACATGGCAAAGAGGATGCATATGTGTTTATGGGTGACAGGTGGCGTCCCAACAATCCTATTGATGGGCGCTATGTGTGGTTGCCAATTCAGTTTGAAGATGATATTCCTTTCCTTGAATGGATGGATGAATGGGATTTAGGCTTTTTTGATTAGAGCACATTCAGTACATAAATAAACGGGTGCTAAAGTTTCAAACTTGAGCACCCGCTTTTGTTGAAGAGTTGTCACTTAAAACTTAAATGAAAAACCTCCTATAATATTTAATCCTTGTGCGGGATATCCGTACCATATATCATATTTTTGAGCTAATATGTTATTGGCATTAAGATTTATTGAAAACTTATCGCTAATCAGATATATAGCACCAAGGCTTAAGTCATTTATATTGTCCATCTTAATATTTTCGCTAGCATAATAGCTCCATCTGTCAGTTGCCAGATAGTAGTTTAAAGAGAACTTGAAATTGTCGATAATCGACAGGTCAGCACGAATGTCTGCCTCAAATCCTGGTTTGTTCCATGCTTTTGCCTCACTATCTTCTTTTATGCTATAGAAGTTCTTTTTTAGTGACACAGCTACATTCAAGGGACTCCATATTGTGGACTGAACTCTAGCCCCAATGTGTGAATGAGATAAATCTGCATATTTGGGAGCTAGGAATTCGTTATTAATATATCTATGAACCGAAGTTTCTGGCTTTAAATAGTTGTTAAGAATTAAAAAGTGCTCATCATCTGTCTTTTTAAATCCTCCAAACACATCAAATCTAAAACCATCAAGATTGGTGATTTTGGCCCCTAACTCGATATCAACAATTGAGAATGCTGGCTTCACAATATTCGTAGGAAGAATATATCGTGACTCTTCAAACATATCCACAAATGTGTTGCTATCATATCCTCCTTTAACATTCAGATAAAGAGGAGCATATCTAAGCTGTACGTTGGGTACAACCCTGATCTCAGTTTTGCCTACTATATGGAATAAAACATCAGCTCCAAGTCTAGCATTCCAGTCTAGTCCCTCGAAATTGATATATGGTTTTGCTCCAACTAGTAGATAGTTTTTGTGGTCGTTATTGTAATATGCATTTAAAATAGTACCATCTATTCCAACACCTCCACTTTTATTGTTGTATGGTCTCATAAAGCCTACCATTGCCTCAATTTGACTACCTTTTAGTGGGTCTTCAAGTAGTGTTTGACCATACTTATTCGTAAAGTTTTTGAAATCTAAAAAACCTTTATATTCAAAAGATGAATCTTTGGTTGGATCTAATCCTAGCTTGAAATTGAAGATGCCCACTTGTTGATTGTTGTCTTCAAGATTTTTGGGAACCCCCATTGTATTGCCATAATAGTTAAAAGATGAATGCAAATATGAGGCATGTGTGTTCAATGCAAATTTATCAAACTGATGGGTATATCTTATTATACCCATATTGTCCATAAGCTTGGCTTTGGTATTTCTGCTTCCTTCTCCATCTGTTTGAATATAATTTAAATTGCCATTTGTGGAATTGTGAAAGAAATTTATGGTCAAATTATCACTCTCATTATCTAATATTCTATAGCCAATCTTGCCATCCATGTTGGCATAATTTCCTCCGTTGAAATATATGTAACCTTTTTCAGTAGAGTAGGGTATTGTAGTATTAATACTTCCAGGACGGGGTATTGAAATTTCAAGTGGTGGAACGGCGTTCACGTTCCATGTGGAGTAGTTGGTGTTTGCCTTTTTAACTTCTGGTTCTCGAAGTGTGGGCAATGAGTTTATTTTGTTCGATTCTAGCAGAGTAGGATTAAAATCACGCTCCAGTTCAAGCTGTCGAATAAGCAACGAGTCTTGCGACTGAGCATTAACTCCTAATGCAATCAAAAAACATGCTGCTATTATAGAAAATATTTTCTTCATAATCTTTTATATTTGATTTATGTAAATCGTTTCTCCTTTAGATTTAGTTTAGTCTATCGTTAATCATTTGCTTTATGTCAGCCTCATCTCCTTTATAATTAGATTGCAAGCTCTCTAAATATTGACGTGCCTGAAAATTGTCACCTTTAGCAGCATAAGTATCTGAAAGAACTATTAGTGAACGTGCCATCCAATATTGATGAGGTGTTCCCAATTTCATAAACTCTTTAACCTGAGCCTCTGCCTTGTCATATGATTGCCACTTGAAGAATGTCTCTGCAATTATAAATTGTGCTTCTGCTCCATATTTACTTCTGGTATCGGTAGCAATTGATTGAAAGTCAGCTATTGCACTTTCTGTTTCTCTAACTTGCTCATATGCTTTACCTCTCAAATATTTCACTTCGGTAACCGTTTCTGGAGATAAGTTGGCAATTGCTAACAATTCTGTTGCAGTTCTTGCTGCTTCATGGTAGCTCTCTAGTTTTGTTTGAGTTCTCACAACTCCTATCAATCCAGTTTGTTTGTTAGCTGTGTTTCGTGCTGATGCAGCAAGTCTTGAATAGTCTGCCAAAGCCTGACGATAATTTCCAATTTCAAATTCTGCTTTTGCTGTGTATGTAAGAGCATTTTCTAAAAACTTAGGACTACTTGCTTCAATAACTCGTCTAAAATGGTTTTGTGCTTGCTGAGTATTTCCTTTTTCATCTGCAATCACCCCAAGATAATAATTTGCATCACTGCTATATGCACCATTTGGATATGACTGTATGTATTTGCCTAAAGCTAGTTCAGCCTCAGTTCTACTGCCTTTCATATATTGCCCCTCAGCTGCTAAATAAGTGAGAGAATCTTGGCGTGAAGGGCTTATTCTCAATCCTCCAGGTATAGAGTTTGCGTATTTTACATACGAATCAATATCATTAATATCTCTATACACGGTTTCTAATGATATCAAAGCACTTCTAGCATCATCTGATCCTGAAAAATTACTGATTACGTTTTTGTATGCCGCAATGCTTTGTTGATATTGGCTATTATTGTAATAAAGTTGTCCTAGCTGCACTCCTCCTTGACTTGCAAGTGGGCTGTTTGGAAATTCGCTCACAAGCTTGTGTAAGGTTGTGATGGCTTCATTTTCTCTTCCAAGCATTGTTTGAGCTCTACTTTTTTCGTATAAAGCATCATCATAGTATTGCGAATTAGGGAAATTTCTCATTAAATTGTCTAGAGCATCAATTTTACCTTGGTAGTTGCGCTGTAAGCCCATCACAAAAGCTCGTTGATAGGCGGCATAATCGGCAATTGCTGGATTAACGTTGGCTGCTTGAGCATAATATCCTTCAGCTTCTGAGAAACTCCGATTGAAATAGTAACTATCTCCAATTCTGTTTAATGCATCAGCATATTCTGCTCGCTTTTTATCTGATTCGGTAGCTACATATTGTCTAAATGAGTTTACAGCTTGCGAATATTGTTGTTGTTTAAATCTGCTATACCCTAAGTTATACCATCCAAGTGCGTAATTTTCGTCGCTTGAGTTGGCTGTCTGTGTGAATTGATAGAAATCTAGTGCCGCATTGTTGTAGTTGCCCATCCTATAATATGTTTCACCTCTCCAGTAGTATGCATTGCTCCTTGCTTTTGGATTGTAGTTACCCATCGCAATGCTATTATTAAATTGTTGCACCGCTTTATTCATGTCTCCATTTATAAAATCTTGAGCACCCAATTGAAATAATATCATTTGCTTAGCTTCTAGTATTCTATTTCCAGGATTGTTTATTCTATTAATGGCACTTAGTGCTGCATTATAATCTTTTGTGGTAAGAAAGGTTTCAGCCAATATATCATTCACTTGATTAGTATATTGTGAAGATGGATACTCTCTCAAAAAGTTTTCAAATAGAGTGATAGATTCACTAAATACCGAAAAGTTGGTTTCGTGTGCCAAAAGAGCGTAGTTAAACATAGCTGTTTCTCTCACTTGGGGATTGAAGTTGTCGCGTGAGGCTGCTTCAAATGCCATTTGAGCCTGCTGTTTTTGATTAAGTTTCAAAAAAGAGTAGCCTAATTGCAACTGGGCATTTTGTGATAATTCATCTCGCTCCCCAGTAGCTTGCTGAAACATTTTAACAGCATCGTTATATTTTCCGGTTTCTCTATAAGATTGTCCAATGTAGTATGCATCACCGCGCAATATCCTCTCATTACCAAACATATATCTTTCATAATAAGTTAAAGCCTTGCTACTCATTCCCATTCTATAATAGCTATTACCCAAAATTCTATTAATCTCGGCCGTGTGTTTGCTATTAGGATATCTTGATAGAAAAGACTCCGAAAGATTTATGGCTTGTTCTTGATTATTATCAAAAAAAGTAGCTTGTGCATTATAAAAGGCTATTTCTTCGCTATATTCTGGGTGATTTGCCAGTCTTTTAAATCTACTTAAAGCGCTCTGATAGTTTCCATTTGTGTAATCGATATATCCATAATAAAAATCAGATGCGTCTCGATACTTTTCACTGTTTTGTGCTAATAGACCAAATAGTCGTGATGCTTCGGCAGTGTCGCCAATCTGCATGTTTGTATATGCAACCCTAAAGCTATAATCCTCTTGATCGGGGTAGGAGAGATAGTCCAGATCTGCCTCTTCAAACCAATGCTTCGCTTCGTCCCATTGATTTTTATCAAAATGCCATGTACCTATTAAAAATGCAATTTGATTATGATATATTGATTTGGGAGATTCGTTCCACATAGTGTTTAGCAAATCAATGCTCCCCAATTCACCTCTTTTAAACGAAGCAACTGCCAACATATATTTTGCTTCATGCATGAGTATTTTATCTTTACTCTTCTCTATATACTTCGATAGCATGTCTTGAGCGCCAACGTAATTTTCTTCCATAAACATCTCTTTCCCTTTGTTAAATAGTTGTTCAGGTTGAAAATTAATTGCAGTTTGCTGAGCCATAAGCGATTGCATAATCACAGAGACTGCGAATAATAATAATAAAACTGTTTTTTTCATATTTTGTGTTTGTATTTCTTCTTTATCTAAATTTGTGACTACAAATATACCTATTGGTTTATCATAAGCCGCAATGTAGCTAACAATTTATTCATCAACTATATCATTTAGAAACTTAATAAAAGGATATGCTTTTTTTGCCAAAAGAGTCATTTTGTCAACAAATTCATCCTCACTCATGTTCATTGCATCGCCCATATGATGATTAACCATGTAGTGCTTCAATTTTATTATCTCATGATCAATAAAATCTTTAGGGAAACCAGTTGGTAGCCTTTTTAGTTTGTCAGTATCATACAAGTTGTCTCCAAATGCCTCTCTAAAGCTCTTAGAATTGCGTATTTTAGTTAGCTCATCATAATTGTTGGCAACACCCCATCTAAGTTTCTTCAATATTTCAGATTCGGGGCGCCAAATGCCTGCCGAAAAATAAGCCTCCTCTGCATCAACATGGATATAATAGCCTGCATACTTGCTTTTCCAGCCCAATGGATAGGAGATAAAGCCTGAAAACTGTTGTTTATATGGTCGTTTGTCATGAGAAAATCTCACGTCACGATATATTCTAAATACACATTCTTTGGGGGTAGC
>CAYFSV010000057.1:0-1465 GCA_964345815.1 uncultured Proteiniphilum sp.
TTAATAGTGCAAACAGTGTGAAAAATATCTATTAAAACAGACAAATAATATGACAAGCACAGCTTTCTATACCAGGCGCGAAGAAAAAGCTAACTATATAACTCATGCAATTGGGGTGATTATGGCAGTTGTGGCTTCAATACTATTAACTATAAAAGCTATTAATGCACAAGATAGTTTAGCACTTATAGCCTACTCTATTTTCGGAATAGGAATGATAGGCTGCATGCTTGCCTCAACCGTTTATCACTTTGCAGAAGAACCAAAACTAAAATCAAAACTCCGACACTTTGATCATGCTAGCATATATTTGCTAATAGCAGCAAGTTACTCGCCATTTACGTTCATACTCCTACGCAACAATATAATGTGGAGCACTATTGTTCTAACATTAGTGTGGTTGATTGCTATCATTGGAATAGTAGTTAGCTTTAAAGAATTGAAAAGAAATAGTCATCTTAAAACCTTCTCATACGTAGCCATGGGTCTTGTGGTTTTTATTGCTTTCAAACCCCTTATTACATCTGCAAAACTATATGATTCCATGAGCGTAATATATTGGCTAATTGCTGGAGGTGCTTTTTATATAATAGGTGCAGTAATATATGCCACAGCTAAAAAAGAATTCATTCACGCTGTGTTTCATGTTTTTGTTTTATTGGGTCTTGGATGCCACATAATATCAGCTTATTTGTTGCCCATATAGGCTGTTGATATAAAAAGACAGTATTATCTGAAATCTTTTCATTATTTTCTTTGCTTATTATTAAATAAAATATACATTTGCAATATGATTTTGACTTTTAAGGATGTCACAGCGTAGAATAAAGTCAGATATTAACATTTAGAATTATGTTTATTTAGAAGCACAGTAGGCTCTCACTACGATAACTTTGTAACCAGCAATAGTTATCTCGCAAAGGCTTATTAAGCCTTCTAGCAACAACTATTAAAGACAAACAAGTCCGAATAAGAAAATATAAGGAATAAAAGAAATAACATTTTAATTATCAATTAGTAAAACATTTATTATGAATCAAAGAAAACTATGGATCTCCTTAGCACTCGTGGTGGGAGTATCATTTGCCGTATTGCTTTATTATGGCAATCAAATTTATCAAACAAAGCCACCTGTGCCAGAACAGGTTGTTGATGAGTCTGGAAAAGTACTCTTCAGTGGGCAAGACATTAAAGACGGCATGAACATCTGGCAAAGTATTGGTGGGCAACAAGTAGGCTCCATTTGGGGACACGGTGCTTATGTAGCTCCCGACTGGAATGCAGATTATTTGCATCGCGAGGCGCAATATCTACTTAATAAATGGGCAGATGGTGATTTTGAAGCCAAAAGCGATGAAGAGAAGGCTTCTCTCGAAAGGAAGCTTCAATTGTTTTTGCGCAAAAACACTTACGATGAAGGCACAAAAAACCTAACTCTCCATGAAGAGAGATATGAAGCCTACTT
>CAYFSV010000057.1:1565-12807 GCA_964345815.1 uncultured Proteiniphilum sp.
TACTTGTGGGTATAGGTATCCTTCTATTTGTAAATATAAGAGCAAAAGAAGAGGAGACTCTCAAGCCAATTGAAGACCCTTTGATGAATCAAAAAATCACGCCATCAATGAGAGCCACAAAGAAATATTTCTGGATAGTAAATCTATTAATATTACTGCAAGTTGGTTTAGGAATTGTAACAGCACACTATGGTGTGGAAGGAGATGGATTTTATGGAATAGATTTGGCTGGCTTCCTACCCTACTCTATTTCAAGAACATGGCACGTACAGATAGCCATATTTTGGATTGCAACCGCTTGGCTAGCAACGGGTCTATATATTGGACCATCCTTAAGTGGAAAAGATCCTAAATTCCAGAAACTAGGTGTCAACGTTCTATTCATAGCACTGTTAGTTGTTGTGGGTGGTTCTCTAATTGGACAATGGTTTGGTGTGATGCAAAAGCTTGGACTAGTTGAAAACTTCTACTTTGGACACCAAGGATATGAGTATGTTGACCTAGGTCGCTTCTGGCAGATTCTTCTAACTATCGGGCTATTCCTGTGGTTGGCACTAATGGTAAGACCTATTATGCCGATAATAAAAAAAGGAACAGAAGAAAAGAGCTTGTTAATTCTATTCCTACTCTCATGTTTCTCTATAGCCCTGTTTTACGCAGCAGGATTGATGTGGGGAAGACAAACCAACCTTGCTATTGCTGAATATTGGCGCTGGTGGGTTGTTCACCTATGGGTAGAAGGCTTCTTTGAAGTGTTTGCTACAGTTGTTGCAGCATTCCTATTTACCCGAATGGGATTATTGAGAATAAAATCTGCAACATTAAACGTGCTATTCTCTACTATTATTTTCCTAGCGGGAGGTATCTTGGGAACTTTCCACCACTTATATTTCAGTGGTACTCCAATTGGAGTTATGGCACTTGGTGCAACATTTAGCGCCTTAGAAGTGGTTCCGTTAGTTCTAATAGGTTTTGAAGCATTCCAAAACTACAGAATAAGCAAATCAACCGAATGGCTTGCCGATTACAAATGGCCTATATATTTCTTACTATCAGTTTCGTTTTGGAACTTCTTAGGTGCAGGCATCTTTGGATTTGTAATCAATCCTCCAATTGCCCTATACTATATGCAAGGACTTAACACCACACCACTACACGGACATGCTGCTCTATTCGGTGTTTATGGAATGCTAGGTATTGGATTGATGCTATTCGTAATGCGAAGTATGTATCGCAAACAAAAATGGAATGATAAACTAATTAAATTCACATTCTGGTCATTAAATATTGGACTACTTCTTATGGTATTCATTAGCTTATTGCCTGTGGGTATGCTACAAACAGTAGCAAGTGTAAACCACGGAATGTGGTACGCACGCTCAGCCGAGTTTATGCAGTTGCCAATAGTTAACGCGTTTAAATGGGCACGTGTTGTTGGTGACACAATATTTGCGATAGGAACCGTAACACTATTCTTATTTGTTTATAATCTTACAATCAAGAAAAACAAGTAATTAAATATTCTCATTTATATATATGCACGCTTACAAAACAGGTAGGCGTGCATTTTTTTATTCTATAAATGACCAAATTTAAGCATAGAGAATTATCTTTGCATTAAAAGTAAGTAAATAATAATGAACTCTAAGCCAAATAAAATAGAATCAGCTGTTATCATTGCAAATGGCAGATACCCCAATCACCCCATACCTCTCAAGGTTATAGATGACGCTCAATATATAGTGTGTTGCGATGGAGCTGCCAACAATTTTATAGAAAAAGGAATGGTTCCTGACGCAATTGTTGGTGACTTAGACTCCATCTCTGATGATAACAAAACACTGTATGCAGATATTTTGCACCATGTTGCCGAGCAAGACAATAATGATCTTACTAAAGCTGTTAAGTTTTGCATTAATAAAGGAATCAACAACATACAGATTGTTGGAGGAACAGGATTGAGAGAGGATCACGCAATAGGCAACATATCACTACTTGCCGAATATATCCTCGAAGTGGAAGTAAAGATGACAACCAATTGGGGCATCTTCACACCAATCAAGCAAAGCTCAACTTTCAAAAGCTACTTAGGCGAGAAAGTATCAATATTTGCAATTGACCATGTGCCAATGACAAGCAGAGGCTTGAAATATAAAATAGAGGATAGAATATTGACAAATTGGTGGGAAGGAACACTAAACGTCTCAAAAAGCAATCAATTTACAATTGAAACTGAGGGTAGAGTTATTGTTTTTCAAGCATTCAATATTTCAAAATAGTTCAGTCAAAACATCAAGAGATTTCAGAGCCGAAAACTCATGTATATGCACACGATAATATGTTAGCATCTTATCAATTATGATGTTTCTATTATGTTTTGAAAATTTAAAAAGGTGCATATTGTAATAATTAATCTGCGAAAACTTTTGTAGAAACAAACACTCTTGTCCACTCAAAAAGTGCTGATGAAGAGGCGCAGCATGAGTAAACTCACCATATACCATATCAAAAAAGCATCCATCTTCATAATCCTCCAAGTTTGGATTAATACCCAAAAAGCGCGTTAGCCCATAAAGAAAAGCGAGATGAAAATTTGCCAAACCATATTTTGTCTCTTCCAACACCTGAACACTGTTTTTGAGATATTCAAATAAAAGCGCAGCATCTTCCGTCTCACGAATAACCTTAGTGAGAAACTCTGACAAGAAAAATGATATTGAAACCTTTGTCATATCCGTTCCTATATCATACAGCAAAACCATCCGTTGCGTCTCTTTTAGTTTCTGAATATCACGTTTTGGCTTATGCTCCACCTCAATGTTGAGCAAAGACAAAGGAGAAAACAAAAGAGAATTAACCTTAGATTTCTTATTAGATGAGCGAGGTAGAAGATACGAAACACGACCAAACTCACGTGTAAATAAATGTGCTATCGAGTATCTATCATTATATTTATTGACACTCAAAACAACAGCTTCCGTTTTATGATACATTTATGAATATTCTTTTAGACATCAAACAAGTGTGTGACAAATTTTAGAGCTATCTATTTCGTAGCAAAACAAGTGTCAAAACCTTAGTGTAAAGCCCCGATTTATTTGTAGAAATAACGAAAACTTTTCAGTTTGTCTCTAACACATTCAAATCAGGGTTATACACAAAAGTAGCTATTTAGTTCAAACATTACAAGAACACTTCGGTGGAAAAACAGTAGTCAACTTCGTTTCATAATTAATATTTGCATCTTTAAAAGCACAAAACATCATTTGTATTTTACACCATTTCAATCCAAAATGCATAAAATACACATGACAACACCTTCAATTAAAACAAATTTATACCTGTTGCATATGAGCAAAGCACCTAAAAGCACTTGTTTGTACAAAAATCAGATATGAAGTCACTAAAAAGCACCCTTTATAGTGAAATATAAACGTGTTTTAGACTAAAATAAATTGAATAATGGAAAAACAGGGTGGTTTTTGCTGTTTTCGGGTATGTAATGGGTGTATATCATGTAGAAATTGTCCCAAAACGATCTGTTTTGTCTCAAATCTATATACAAAACAGTATATTAAAACATGTTTTGTCAAATTATTATATGTGTTTTACTCTTAAATAAATTGAATGGTGGAAAAACAGGATTGGTTTTGCACTAAACCAAGTGTAATAGGGCATTTCTTATGTGTGAAACAGACAAAACCATTTGGTTTAGTGCAAAACACATGTGTGGAATACTATAAACCAAATGGTTTTGTCACTTCCACACATGATATGAACACGAAACAAAAGTGATTGGTGGAAAAATAGGGTGGTTTTGATAATATCAGGGTCAAAATAGGTGCTTTTCGTGTGCGAAACCCATAAAACAGATCCTATTTCTGTCAAATACATGTGCGAAATGCTATAATCTGAATGAGATAGAGTCTTCCACACATGAGATTAAGGCAAAACAAAAGTGATTGGTGGAAAAACAGGGTGAGATGAGTAAAATAGCGGTTTAAACAGACGTTTTTCATGTGTGAAACCAACAAAACAGAGCTAAAATGGACAAAAAACATATATTGAACACTACTTTAGACACAATAAAAGTCTCCATGGCATACGATATGGGGCATAAAATGAATTGATTTGAGGAAAAACAGGATAAACTAAACACCTATACAAAATATCGACAATAAAAAGCCAAGTAGTCAATCGTCTTAGATAACTTCCAATGAAACAAGCCAGAACAGTCAACACCAAATTTGCAACGAGTTGGATGTACTCCATCCAGAATAGTAACTTCGCAATCTTAGTGGGACTAATTTACACTTCGTTTCAACACTCTTTCGAAAGTTTGGCAGCCAATTCCATAGGGGGTAAACTGAATGGCTTTATAAAAATCAGTGACAAGCTGCATTAAATACACCACTTAATAATGACAGATAGATTAATCATGTGAGTATTAGGCTAAAGTATGTGAGATGGCATGAATAATGAAAGAGCTAAAAGATAACTATAATAAACAAAAAGCGCCCCGATTTCTCGGAGCGCTTCAATATCATTTATACATAAATGATTAAAATGTTTTCTTCTTAATACGAGCAGCTTTACCACGTAGTTTGCGTAAGTAATAAAGTTTGGTTCTGCGAACTTTACCCTCACTGTTTATAGTAATGCTATCAATAAAAGGTGAGTTCATTGGGAAGATACGCTCTACACCAATATTGTCTGACATTTTGCGAACTGTGAAGCGCTTGTTGTCTCCTTCACCCGAAATGCGGATAACATCACCACGATACTGCTGAATACGTTCTTTGTTTCCTTCCACAATACGGTAGGCTACAGTGATGGTGTCACCACTTTTAAATTTTGGCAGTTCTTTTCTCTCTTGTGCAAAAGACTGCTCTGCAATTTTAATTAAATCCATTGTTTTTAAAAGCTTTATGTTAATTATTAACTGTATGAAACGCAATATAACGATCAATATCGCCAGAGATTGCGTAAAGCGGTTGCAAATGTACAAATAATTTTCATAACAACTTTGTTTTTATCACTCTAAATCGAAAAAACGATATGTTGATTGCACAAATGACAAAAAAAATGTACTTTTGACAAAATATAATCACATAACTAATCATATTCCTAGTAATGAATAAATTCCCCATTTTTGCTATCGTTGCATCTCTTGTTTTTATTAGTTGTAAGCCTCAACAATATCAACTAGTAAACATGAGTGCTCAAATAATTGAAATAGATAATAGTTTTGACGCTATCAGTAGCAACACAAAAGAGCTTGAAGATTTAGTGAGTCAACATAAAGATATACTTGACAAACAGATGAATGAAGTGATAGGTGAGTCCGATAATTTAATGTCTTACGGTTATCCCGAAAGCCCATTAACAAACTTCACCTCTGATGCCATGAAAGCTTATGGCGATAAGCATCTTTCAGAAGGAGCTGATATTGCGGTGATGAATGTTCATGGACATCGTGCAACTATGCCAAAAGGAGAAGTAAGGCTTGGCAATCTATTTGAAATTTACTCTTTTGATAATACAATTGCATTTTTGAAATTGAAGGGAAGCGATTTAAGTAAGATTTTCTCATCATATGCAAGAATGGGGGGATCTGGAATATCTTCAAATGTAAAGCTAATTATCAACAACAAAAAGGTAAAGAGCGTAACTATTGATGGCAAACCATTAGATGAATCAAAAGTTTATAGCATAGTGACACTTGACTACCTTGCCGATGGCAACAATGGAATGGATGCTTTTTTGGATGCTGATGAAGTTAATGATACAGGAATCACGCTAAGGGATATTATGATTGAGTTTGTGAAGGAACAAACAAGTCTAGGTAAAAACCTATCGTCTAAAAATGATGGTAGAATTATTGTTGAAAACAAATAAAAAGCAAATCATGAAAAAGAATTACATATATATAATTGCACTATTTATCTTTATAGTTAGCACACCAGCAATAGCACAAAAGAAAATAACTATCCTACACACAAACGACACACACAGCAGAATTGAACCCTTACCCGATACGGACAAGTATGCACCAAACAAAGGTGGAGTTGTACGCAGAGCAAAATACATTGATAAAGTTAGGTCAGAGAACAAAAACGTTCTACTTTTTGATGCTGGAGACTTTGTTCAAGGAACACCTTACTACAATCTATTTAGAGGTGAAGTTGAGGTAAAAGCCATGAACTTAATGAAATATGATGCAGCAACTCTTGGCAATCACGAGTTCGACTATGGGTTGGAGGGTATGCGTGAACTATTAGATTGGGCTGAATTTCCAATTATCAGCTCCAACTATGACTTCACTGAGACAATACTGAAAGATAGATTTGAACCATATATAATCCTAAAAAAGGATGGTGTGAAGATAGGAGTTATTGGACTGAATGTGAAACCACAGGGTTTGATTGCAACAGCCAACTATACTGATATGAAGTTTTTAGATCCAATTGAGACAGGAAATAAGCTGGCAACCAAGCTAAAGCTTGAAGACAAATGCGATATCGTAGTGTGTTTGTCGCACTTAGGCTACACTGCTGACATAAGATTGGCAGAGAAGTCACACAATATAGATATAATAATTGGTGGTCACAGCCACACCTATATGAAAGAACCAGACATTATTAAAAACGCCGACAACGAAGACATTATGATTTACCAAACACAAGGTAGAGGAGTATATGTGGGCAAAATAGACATAGAGCTAGAAAAGAACTAAAATGAAAATATTCAACTATTTGCTACTACTATTTTTGACTTTATCATCAACAGTAGCATATTCTCAGACAACAACAAATTTATACAAAAACGCAGACAAAGAAAAGATGCAACAATGGGTTGACTCTGTATTTAATGAGCTATCCATTGATGAAAAAATAGGGCAACTTTTTATGCCAATAGTTGACCCAAGCAGTAGTTGGAAAAACAGAATTGCATCATATATCAACAACCAGAAGATTGGTGGAGTGCTTTTTTCAAAAGGCACCCTATCCTCTCAAGCCGAAATGACCAACTATATTCAGAGCATTTCAAAAACACCACTTCTTATCTCACTTGATGGAGAATGGGGATTGTCGATGAGATTGAATGATGCACCACGATTTCCTAGAAACCAAATAATTGGGGCAATCAGCAATGAAGAGGCTATTGAACAATATGGCTATGAGATAGCACGTCAGTGCAAAGAGATGGGCATTCACATTAACTTTGCACCAGCGGTTGATGTTCATAGCAATCCAAAGAATCCTGTAATAGGCTCTAGATCATTTGGCGAAGACCCCACCACTGTTGCATGGCAAGGCATTGCACTAGCCAAGGGGATGGAGCAAAATGGTGTTATGGCTGTTGCCAAACACTTTCCAGGGCATGGCGACACATCCGACGACTCGCATCACACACTACCCACAATAAAACATAGTAGAGATCGACTTGACAGTGTTGAACTTGTTCCATTTAAACAGTATATCGATTCGGGACTTTCAGGTATGATGATTGGGCACCTTAATATACCAGAATTTAAAACAAATGGAATGCCCTCATCGCTTTCAAATAATATTGGTGAAAAACTATTGAGGGATGAATTGGGGTTCAGCGGTTTAACCTTTACTGATGGAATGGCAATGAAAGGAGTGTCCAATCAACCCGACATGAGTGTAAAAGCAATTTTAGCTGGCAACGATATTGTTTTGGGGGTAATCAATCAGGAATCGGAGTTTAATAAAGTAAAAAAAGCTGTAGCCGAAGGAGTGATAACAGAAAAGATGCTTGAAGAGAAAGTTAGAAGAATTCTTAGCTACAAATATATTTTAGGAGCACACAAATTTAAGCCTATAAACACCTCAACCATTGTTAGCAGAGTTAATTCGGCAGATAGTAAATGGGTTCAAGAAAAGCTATATGATAATATAATTACATTAGTAAAGAACAACGACTCAATACTACCAGTAAAAAACTTAGATAGAACCATGATTGCAGCCATTTCGGTAGGTGGCAATGCGCAAAACACCTTTCAAAAATGGTTAGGCAGATATGCAAACATAGATGTATTTCATGCCCCCAGCGTTAACAATATAGCTGACATTTCTAAAAAGGTTGAGAATTATGATTTAGTGATAGTGGCACTTCATGCATCAAAAACTACTGAAAACAATTCGTTGATACAATTGATGAAGAACAGTAGAAAATCGGTGCTTGTTCTTTTTGACACTCCCTATTCATTGGATAGAGTAAGAAATTCAGCAATTAATTCCAATTCAATAATTGTGGGGTACGACAATACCGAATTTGCACAAAAGAGTGCTGCCAAAGCGCTTTTTGGAGGTATAGAAGTGTCTGGCAAATTACCAGTTTCGTCAAGCGACTACAAAGTAGGTACTGGTATCAACACCAAAAAGGTGAGACTAGACTATTCACTACCCGAAAAGGTAGGTATCAAGTCAAGCAAACTCAGCCATATAGAAAATATTGCTCTCGAAGGCATTCGCCAAAAGGCATATCCTGGTTGCTATGTGATGATAGTTAAAGAAGGTGTGGTAATCTACGACAAAGGTTTTGGAAATCAAGAATACAGCAAAAGCAGAGAGGTTGACGAAAAAACAGTATATGACTTAGCATCAATCACTAAAGTTGCTGCCACACTTCCTGCTTTTATGAAGCTTTATGACGAAGATAAAATTAAATTACTTGATAATTTCGGAAAATATATTCCTGAAACAAAAGGGAGCGACAAAGCCAAAATAACAATGCGAGAAGCTTTATTTCACGAAAGTGGCATTGTATCATTTATCCCTTATTATGTTTCCGCAATAGATAGTCAAAGTTATTCTGGAAGATTATTTGGAAAAAGATCACACATCTACAATGCACAATATGCTGGAGCATGGGGTCGAACTGATTATAAATTTGATTCTGAACTTATTTCAGACAAAATGTCTGAAGAGTTTAGCAAACCTGTAGCAAAAGATATATTTGCAAGTCAAAAGATGCACAACAAATTGCTACAAGACATCATTGACACACCTCTTGGTTTAAAAAGATATCGATATAGTTGCCTCAACTTTATGCTGATAAAAGAATCAATAGATAATATTACCTCAATTGATTTAAACAGTTATCTTCAGAAGAACTTTTACAACAAGCTAGGTGCTTCCTCCACAACCTTTTTGCCACTCAAATATATGAGTGCTGATGTTATTGCACCTACTGAAAATGACCCATTTTTCAGACAGCAACAGCTTAAAGGATATGTTCATGACGAGGGTGCAGCACTATTTGGTGGTATCTCGGGAAACGCTGGACTGTTTTCAACAGCCAATGATTTGGCTAAGTTGTTGCAAATGTTGATTAATGGGGGCGAATATGGAAATGAAAGATTTCTTAGTTCTGAAACAGTAACCCTATTTACACAAACAACTAGTAGCAAAAGCCGTAGAGGATTGGGATTTGACAAACCAGATATGCGAAACAATAACTTAAGCCCAACAAGTCCTTTAACTCCAGTTTCTGTATATGGACATACGGGTTTTACTGGCACATCCTTTTGGTCAGATCCCGACAACAATTTAATATATATTTTTCTGTCAAACAGAGTGTATCCAAGTCGTTCACCTAATCGTCTATCAACTCTTAATATAAGAGAAAGAATTCAAGATGAAATATACAGAGCAATTACCACGGATAAAAACAATCCACTCGAATCAAATAAATAAAAAAACAGATATGCAACCGATTATCAAAAGCATTAATATAACAAATGATCTTGCCCAGATATTAGATACAATATCCTACGACAATATTTTCATTCTTACTGACGAGCATACAATTAACTTGTGTCTTCCACTAATTGCTAATATCAAGGAGATTAAAAGCGCAAGTCAAATAGTGATTCCCTCAAATGATAGCAACAAGACGTTAGAAAACCTAGCACACATTTGGAGGCATTTAACTGAAAACAATGCAACCCGACAATCATTACTTATAAATCTAGGTGGCGGAATGATTACAGATATAGGTGGGTTTGCAGCAGCTACATTTAAAAGAGGCATAAAGTATATAAATATTCCTACCACGCTACTGGGTGCAGTAGATGCTGCGGTGGGAGGCAAAACAGGAATAAACTTCGAAGGTTTCAAAAACGAGATTGGCTCATTTTATCCTGCTAAGCATGTAGTTATATCCTCGCATTTCTTTTCAACTCTCAAATCCAATGACATTTTGTCAGGCTATGCCGAGATGATTAAACATTCACTAATAAGCAATCATGAAGAGTGGGAAGAACTACTCAAGCTCGATGTCAATAATTTAGACTATAATTGGCTAAATGACGCAGCGTTCCGCTCTGTATCAATAAAAGAAGAAATTGTAGAACAAGACCCATACGAGCAAAATATACGCAAGGCTTTAAACCTAGGACACACTATTGGACATGCATTTGAGAGCCTTGCTCTTGAAAACGAATCTCCAGTTCTTCACGGCTATGCCATTGCATGGGGGCTAATTGCAGAGCTATATCTTTCTCACAAAATTTGTGGGTTTCCAAAAGAAAAACTACAACAAACTCTAAAGTTTATTCATAGCAACTATGGCTACATGAACATATCATGCGATGACTATGATAGGCTATATGATATAATGAAACACGACAAAAAGAATGTAAGCTCAGAGATAAATTTCACTTTGCTATCTGATGTTGGTATAATAAAAATAAACCAAACCGCTGATAAAGAATTAATTTTCCAAGCACTAGACTTCTATAGAGATAGTGTAGGAATATAAAGTGATATATGTGTAAGAGAACCCTATTTTGTAAACATCTAGGTATTTCTCTTACACTATTATTCTCTACCAAATTTCAACTAGCTTTTTAAAAGTCTCAATCGACCCATCTTTACTAAACTCAGAAACTCCACTCATTCCTGCCATAAACATCCTTGCTGGTCCCCAAAAAGTATGCATCACTCCCATGTATCGTTTTGACATTTCTGGAGAACTATTCTCCCTTAGAAATTTCATCATTTCAACTTGATTTACAGCCACATTAGCTTTATTCCATGGACAAGCAATAACATTGTAGCCTTTTGAAGCAAACAGAACGGGTGTAGCATGGGCTATTTCGTAATGCCAATCATTAATCACTACATCTTTCGGAATTAGGTCTATTGCTCGCTGAGTATTATTTTAACGTGAGTTCGACCTAAGCAACCGACACAATATTTTGATCCACAAT
>CAYFSV010000058.1:0-12792 GCA_964345815.1 uncultured Proteiniphilum sp.
ATTTGGTATTAGACCACAAGCTACGATAAGGAATCATTACACCTTTGGGACTACTTGTGGTACCTGAAGTGTAGTTCAGAACCGCAAGTTCTTCGGGTTTATCATTTCTAAAGGCAACGTCGTTAACAAAGAAGCCTTTTTCATATTTCTTGTCAAAGTATGAAAAAGCATCAGTAGCAAACAGTTTTAATTCTTTGTCCGATACCTTAAGTAGAGAAAATTGATCAAGGCTGAAGACAGTTTCCACATTTGGTATCTTTGATTCATCTATAACATTCCATATAGCCTCGTCAGTAAAAAACACTTTTGAATCTGAGTGATCAACAATGTATTGAACACTATCTTTATCAAATTCATGAAGAATGCTCACCACCACTGCGCCATATGACAAAACTGAGAAAAAGGTTATAGCCCAATTAGCAGAGTTTTTTCCACAAATTGAAACCTTATCTCCTCGTTTTACACCTGCGACATTAAGATATTCATGTAGTTTATCAATTTCTTTAGCAAAGTCTTTATAATACAGAGTACTTCCCTGATAATCAGTCATAGCTGGCAAATCCCAATTAAGACGGATACTTTGCTCAATAAGTCCTAGAAATGAGTTATGGTTCATAATTATTTTTTTTATTCTATAGAGAAAACAATCAAATTTGATGTTTGTTTAATTCCTTATCTTAAGGTAGAATTAATTCGATATTTATTATTAAGTAAGCAATTTTACTGCTCTGTAATTAAATCTCTACAAATTTATGAAATAAAAGAAACAAATGAAATTTAAACAGAGCACATTAATAGCATTTGAACTGTTTTTATATTTGTAAAACTTGTCCTTTTCTCGTAGTTTCCTAATTTTCTCCCAACAGGATACCAGCTAGCGCAAAAAAAGAGAAGAAAGGTTAGCGTGTTTCGTGAAATATGGCTTTACAAAAAAATATGATAAAGAGATCAAAGTCACATTAAAAGAACTCTCAAACGCTCTAAATTAAAGCACATATTTCTGAAAGATATTTAGCATCTAATTCATCAAAATAGTCATATGACTTACTGTCAACATCTAGCACACCTCTAACACCTATATCTGAGAAAAGAGGAACTACAATTTCAGATTTAGACAATGAGCTACAAGCAATATGACCAGGAAACTTATCAACATCTGGGACAATCACTGTCTCTTTATCTTTCCATGCAGTGCCGCACACTCCCTTCCCATATTTTATTCGAGTGCAGGCAATGGGACCTTGAAACGGACCTAATACAAGCTCATCGCCTTTAACTAGATAAAAACCAACCCAAAAGAAATCGAAAACCTCTTTAAGGGCTGCTGAAATATTTGCTAAATTTGCGATTAAATCTGTCTCATTCTTAACGAGAGCTTTTAATTGCGGTATTAAAGACTGATACTGCTCCTCCTTCGAAACATTAATTGGAATATAAATCTGCTCACTCATATATATTTTTATATCAAAAGTATACAAACAAAATAGCACTGCCAAAAATGACAGTGCTAAAATTAAGTTTCATTGAAAATGTACTCTTTTATCGAATACTATTGTGCTTCTTTTTCTGCGTCTTCAATCATTTTGGCGTTTGGCAGAATATATATCTCTACTCTACGGTTTTGTGCACGTCCTGCCACAGTAGAATTGTCTGCAATTGGATCTGAAGAACCAAAGCCCTCAGAAATCATTCGGGTACCCGATACACCTCTTGATACAAGATAATTATAAACCGATTCAGCTCTTTTTTCTGAAAGGGGATTGTTTATTGCATCGTTACCCGTGTTGTCTGTATGTCCAAAAATCTTAACATCAGTGTCAGGATTTTCCAATAATGAAGTAGCAAACTTGTTAAGCGACTCGCGAGAAGCAGTATTTAAAGTGCTCGAGTTGGTTGCATAAAGAATGCCTGACTCAAAAGTAACTTTAATTGCTTGTCCTTCATTTATCTTTTCCACCTGTGCGCCTTCAATAGCCTCAAGCTCAGCGGCTTGCTTATCCATCTTTTTACCGATAATAGCTCCAGAAGTACCTCCAACAGCGGCACCAATACCGGCACCCCAGGCAGCACCTTTTCCTCCTCCAAAAATAGCACCAACACCGGCACCCAACGCAGCACCAGCACCAGCACCAATACCTGTTCCTTTAACGGTGTTGCTAGCACCACAGCTCGACAATATCATTGCAACACTCAATAGAGCAATGCCAAAAAGTTTTGTAATTTGTTTCATAGTTTAATTTTGTTTATTATATCTGTTTTTATTATTCAAAAATATTTAGTGTGTCACAATAAGCAAGTTCGCCTGCCACAATGCTTTCTAATTCATCCTCTGTGAAATCACGAACTTTATCTTTCTTTGCATTTTCTATCACAAAGTCTAACATCTCATCGATATCAATCTCGATATCACTATCATCGTCGTTGTCAAAAAAACCCTCCGACTCGTAATACTCATAAATTAAATCAACAACATAGTTAACCTCATCGTTCGAGAACTTCCCTCTTAACTCTTCGGTTAGATGGTTTTGTATAAAAACAATCGACTCATCCTCGTCGTATTCAAATACTTTCTTTTCTTCTGTCATGACATATTTTTTTTATTTTATTCTTTGGATATTATAACGAATTAATCACATTCAAAGTTCAGAAAACATTACAAAATCCAAGTACAAAGTTATGTAATTTGTTCAAATTACAAGTTTATAACTCAGGAAAAAAAGAAGTTGCGTAATAATTACACAACTTCTCAAATATTTAAACTAATACACCATATTAATTTAATTAAAGCCTATTAGAATAAGTTAGCTGATAAACAACAATTCCCTATATTTTGGCAATGTCCACATCTGATTGTCAACAGTTAGTTCAAGTTTATCAGTATGGTATCTTATCTTGTCGAAGAAAGGCTCAACAGTATCATGATAAGCAATAGCTTTTTGTCGTACATCTTCAATCTTATTAGCACTGCGTCGTGCATCTACCATTCTCTCAACATTCTGTTTTATTGCCAATATATGCTCAGCAATATCTTCAACTAACGAAGCATCCTCCGTGGATAACCTAGTTGCTTTATCAGTATCAAAAACTGATCGCATCTTATAGATATTATCAAGCAAGAGAGATTGATATCTTTTGGCTACAGGAATGATATGATTCATACATAAATCACCTAAAACACGAGCTTCAATTTGTATTTTTTTTGTGTAAACATCCCATTTCACTTCATTTCGTGCATGCAATTCCTTTTCATTTAATACGCCTATACTTTCAAACATAGAAACAGAGTCTAATTTAGTGTAGACATCATAAATAAGTGGCACACTTGTTTCACAATCAAGCCCACGATTTTCAGCTTCCGCTTTCCATTCTTCGCTATATCCATTTCCTTCAAAACGAATGGGTTTACTCTCTTTTATATATTTACGCAATGTATCAAAAACAGCCTGTTCTGTTTTCATTCCTTTCTCAAGTCTCAAGTCAACATCCTTCTTAAAATCTATAAGTTGAGCAGCCATTATAGAGTTTAAAACTATCATTGATGAAGAACAATTTGCCGACGAACCCACGGCTCTAAATTCAAATCTGTTACCTGTAAATGCAAAAGGTGATGTTCTGTTTCTATCAGTGTTGTCTATCAGCACCTCAGGAATATGAGAAATACCTAACTTCATTTTCTTAAGT
The DNA here is from genome assembly GCA_964345815.1 of uncultured Proteiniphilum sp. Classification (GTDB taxonomy): domain Bacteria; phylum Bacteroidota; class Bacteroidia; order Bacteroidales; family Dysgonomonadaceae; genus Petrimonas. The sequence goes on from CAYFSV010000058.1 coordinate 3,682, forward strand.
CCTTCCACCGTTATATTATCTCCATCAGCTCCATGTTCTATTTTATCGAGAACCATAGATATTTGCGAACCCAAAAACACTGAAATTATTGCGGGTGGAGCTTCATTTGCACCCAAACGGTGAGCATTACCTGCCGACATTATTGAAGCCTTTAGCAAACCATTGTGCTTATGAACCGTTTTGACAGCATTTACTAAGAATGTAATAAACAATAAGTTTTCATTAGCAGTCTTTCCAGGGGTAAACAAGCCAACACCAGTATCAGTACAAAGTGACCAATTACAATGTTTTCCCGAACCATTAACCCCTGCAAATGGCTTTTCGTGAAGCAACAGTTTAAACTTGTGCTTAGCTGCAATTTTATGCATAAGCGATATGACTAACAGGTTTTGATCAACAGCAAGATTTGTTTCACCATAAATAGGTGCCAATTCAAACTGATTAGGAGCCACTTCGTTATGTCTAGTTTTTAAAGGAATACCATATTTGTAAGCCTCAAACTCAACCTCTCTCATAAACTCAACCACACGTGGAGGTACAGCCCCAAAATAATGATCCTCCAGTTGTTGATTCTTCGCACTTTCATGTCCCATTAATGTTCTGTCGGTTAAACTCAAATCAAGACGTGTGTCATATAATGCTTGATCTACCAAAAAATACTCCTGCTCCCATCCCAAAAAGGAATACACCTTCTCTACATTAGGATCAAAAAGTTTGCAAACTTCGACAGAAGCTTTATCCACTGCCGACAGAGCCTTAAGCAGAGGTGTTTTATAGTCAAGAGCCTCACCCGTATATGATATAAACACAGTAGGTATACACAGTGTGTGATCAATGATAAATGCAGGCGAAGAAGGGTCCCATGCAGTATATCCTCTTGCCTCAAAAGTGTTTCTGATACCACCACTTGGGAAACTTGATGCATCGGGCTCTTGTTGAGCAAGTAGTTTTCCCGAGAATTGCTCAACAATATCTCCAGAAGGTCCATTCACATAGTCTATAAAAGAATCATGTTTTTCGGCTGTTCCCTCTGTAAGTGGCTGAAACCAATGAGTATAATGAGTTGCTCCCATTTCCAAAGCCCATTGCTTCATACCAGCTGCAACATGGTCAGCAATATTTCTATGAAGAGTAATGCCTTGATCAATCGCCTGTAAAACGGTTTTCAAAGTATCTTTAGAAAGATACTTTGCCATTTGCTTTCTATTAAAAACATTTTTAGAGTAATATTCTGATGGGAGCTGCGTGGGAGGAGCAACCTTTATCGGTCTCCTTTTTGATGCCACTTGAACAGCTTTAAAGCGTAATTTGGACATTTCGTGTATATATTAAAAATATTGTTGCCTTTTGCATCTTTATTAAGAGGCAATTAATTGTTCTTTATTTATTTCTGCAATGAATAAAGCATTTTTATCTCTTCTTCCCATATATCCATTTCGGGGGTTTCCAATATAAGAGGCATATCATCAAAACGAGAATCGTTCATTATAAAGCTAAACAAATCCATACCAATAACTCCTTTACCAAGACTATCATGCCTATCAACACGAGTACCAACCTCTTTTTTTGAATCATTAATATGCATTCCCTTTAAATATTGAAAACCGACAATCTTTTCAAAATCATTGAATGTTGATTCAAAACCTTCTTTGGTACGAAGTTCAAAACCTGCTGCTAGTGCATGTGCCGTATCAATACATACTCCCACTCTAGTTTTATCCTCCACTTTATCAATTATGTGTGCCAATTGTTCAAAGGTGTGACCCAGATTAGTACCCTGCCCTGCAGTGTTTTCAAGCACTGCTGCAACTCCATTAGTTTTATCAAGCGTTATATTTATAGATTCAGCAATAGTATCAAGGCATTTATCAATATCTGTTTTATTTAGGTGACTCCCTGGATGAAAATTAAATCGGTTCAATCCTAACTGCTCACAACGCGACATCTCATCCAAAAAAGCATTTCTTGATTTTTCCAAAGCTTCAGCTTCAGGGTGTCCCAAGTTAATGAGATAACTTGCATGCGGTAGAATATGATTTGGTGAAAATCCTAACTCTTCACATCTTAGTTTAAACTGAACAATATTTTTTTCTTCATAAGGCTTTGAAACCCACTGCCGCTGATTTCTTGTGAAAAAAGCAAAAGCTTTTGCGCCAATTGCATCAGCATTCTTAGGAGCATTTTCAACTCCACCTGAAGCACTAACATGTGCACCAACATACTTCATTCTTACATTCTTGTTTTAATTAAGGGTACAATCACCTATGTCATTGGCAAACAATTGTAACCACCGAACACTATGTGTGACTATCCCATCTAATAAGTTATAAATCGAAACAAAGATAGCATGATATTAGCACAAATGACAAAAAACTCACCTATTTTCTATCCTTTTTCTTCTTCTGACTTCAAATATTTATTTAGAAAACTTACTTCTGTCATATCAAAATGATCTCGTAGAGCATTGTAAATAGAAACTCCCTCGCCCTTTTGGGAAAGCAGTTTTTTTGCTTTTTCAATATTCTCAGCTGACACAAAATCCAAAATATTTATTTCATCAGTATGAACAAATGAGGCCAAATGCCCTACTATAGTACTAACAACAAACTGTCGTTGCTTTGCTATCTCCTCAATAGTCATACCATCTTTATACATTTTAAGACTCTCTTTTGCCGATGCTCCTTTGACCTGCTTAGCCTTTTTAGGCTTCTTAGTAGGGCTAAAGTTGTCTGTATCCTCTATCTCATTCTTTTCCACATATAGATTTATTACATTCAAAAATTCTTGTCCATATTTGGAGTAGCGAGTTGGTCCTATTCCTGAAATTTTCATCATCGATTCTTCAATAGTTGGTAAAAAATTTGACATATCAACTAACATCGAAGTATTTGCAATTATGTAAACAGGGAGAGAGTTACTTTCAGCAAGTTCATTTCTCAGCTTTATTAAATTACTCAACAATTCAGGGTGGTTCGACTTTAACTTCTTTCCAGATGTTGCCTTGCTATATGCTGACAAAGTAAAATTGGCTAGTGCAAAGTTATTTCTAAGTTGATAGTAATTCTCAATAGAAGAACCAGAGTTTAACCCATTTATGATATGACGCTTGAGAGCAATGACTGTAAATACTTCATTTAAACGATCATCATACACCTTTGCATTATTTTTGCTATCAGTGTTGGCTGGCGACTCATACAGCATTTCAATAATAGAAGCTAATTGAACATCATAATATTTAGAAGCGGCTTTAATTCTTTCATCAAGAAAAAGTTCATCAACAGGATAGTCTGCAAAGATATTTCTAATTTGAACCTGAAATTTAAGGGAAATACCCATTATCTCTTCTATTTTGGCTATAACCTTCCTGATATACGGAGTTGTATCCTCATTAAAAGAAGATTGCAAGTCAAAGATATCATTATGCCACAACTTAGCGATATATGCAACTTGGGTAAAGTCAAATATACTTGTTAATAAATTTAACCGGTATTGTTGCTCTGATTTATCAAGTTTGACTTTTAGATTATCCAGATCCGAACTTTGTGATGAGAACCTGACTATTTGCTCATCATTGCGTATTGAATATTTATTAATATTGCTCAACAACGTTATCCCATCAAGTGTTCTACACCTACTCAGAGCAACATATACTTGTCCAGGAGCAAAAGAATCACCGGCATCAATAATAGCCTTTTCAAATGTCAAACCCTGACTTTTATGAATTGTTATTGCCCAAGCCAATCTTAAAGGATATTGAGTGAAAGTACCAATAACCTCTTCTTTTAATTGCAATGACTCATCATCAGTTGAGTATCTCACATTTTCCCAACTCATTTTAGAAACGGCAATGGTCTCTTCATTTGCCACATCTGGCTTCACATATATTATTTCGTTAGCTTTATCAAAACTTACTATCGTACCTATCTTACCATTATAAAAACGTCTTGGTTGCTCTGTATCATTTTTGACAAACATAACCCTTGCTCCTTTTTTAAGTTCAAGAAGCTCATCAGAGGGATAGGAGCTTTCATAAAACTGCCCCTTAATTCCTGCCTTAAAGGTTTTAGTTTTACTGTTTAGCTTTGCAAGTTCTTCTACATTAATATTATCTGCCTTATAGTTATGAGTAGTCAATGTTATATGAAAGTCGTTATCGTTTGGTCTAAAATTTGGAGTAAATCGTGATTGAAGTAACTCCACTCCTTTGTCGGTGAGGTCTCCATTCCTAATTTGGTTAAGCAAATTGATAAAATGACTATCACTTTGTCTAAAAATCTTATCAAACTCTATATATACTGGCTTCTCCTTTTCAAGAACCTTACTATTAAAGAAGTACACCCCAGTATAATATTCAGAAAGAATGCTCCATTCATCATTCCTCACTACTGGAGAAAGTTGATACATATCACCAATAAACACCATTTGTACACCGCCAAACGGCTCAGTATTTCTACGTCTTACATACCTCAGAACAGTGTCTATAGCATCTAACACATCTGCTCTTACCATGCTTATCTCATCAATTACCAACATCTCTAACTCACGAATCACATTTCTTCGTGCTTTATTCATCTTCAGTTTACTAATCAACGCTGCTTCACCTTCAAGCGAAGGCAAGAAAGGCGAGAAAGGAAGTTGAAAAAATGAATGAATTGTTACCCCTCCTGCGTTGATAGCCGCAACTCCAGTTGGTGCCACCACAGCCATTTGTTTATTGGTCTCATTACGTAGTTTATGCAAAAAGGTTGTTTTTCCAGTTCCAGCTTTACCAGTAATAAATAAAGATTGATTTGTTTTAAAGGTAAAATCCAAAGCTATTTGATATATAGACATAGTTGCCAATTAAATTTATAATTACTTTCTCTTTTTGTTTACAAAGTTAATCCTTATCAGAGATTGGGCAAATTTTGAAATTGTATTTATGCAAAAAAACGGACCTACAATAGCATTCTGTAGGACCGTTTTATAAAGTGATAACCAAAAACTACTATAAGTTATTTATCTTTCTATCCAAGTTCCTCTTCAATGCATCTAAAAAGTTTTGAGTTGACAAATACTTACCTTCAATATTATCTCCATAAACCAACAGAGCCAAGTCCTTTGTCATTTCACCACCTTCAACAGTATCAACACAAACCTGCTCCAAATTATTACAAAAATCAATCAAAGGCTGATTATTATCAAGTTTCCCTCTGTGAATTAAGCCTCGAGTCCAAGCAAAAATAGATGCTATAGGATTAGTACTTGTCTCTTTTCCTTCCTGATGTTGACGATAGTGACGAGTTACTGTACCATGAGCAGCTTCTGCTTCCACCGTTTTCCCGTCAGGCGTAACCAATACAGATGACATCATCCCCAATGACCCAAATCCTTGTGCAACGGTATCAGATTGAACGTCTCCATCATAATTTTTACAAGCCCAAACAAATCCACCATTCCATTTCATTGCCGAAGCAACCATATCATCAATTAATCTATGTTCGTAGCTAATTCCAGCTTCTAAAAACTTGTCCTTAAACTCACTTTGAAACACTTCTTCAAAAATATCTTTGAAACGACCATCATAAGCTTTCAATATCGTATTTTTAGTTGATAGATATAAGGGATATCCTTTCGTCAAAGCCATTTGAAATGAAGAACGAGCAAAACCATAAATTGATTCGTCAGTATTATACATCGACATTGCTACGCCATCACCTTTAAAGTCATAAACTTCCCATTCGTGTACCTCCCCATCATCAGACGTAAAAGTCATCTTCAGAGTGCCTTTACCGGTTATAACCTTATCTGTGGCTCGATATTGATCACCAAATGCATGACGTCCAATAATTATTGGCTCTGTCCATCCTTGAACATATCTTGGCACATTTGAACAAATTATAGGTTCTCTAAAAACTGTCCCACCAACAATATTTCTAATTGTACCGTTGGGAGATTTCCACATCTCTTTAAGACCGAACTCTTCTACGCGAGCTTCATCGGGTGTTATAGTTGCACACTTTACACCAACATTGTATTTTTTTATAGCTTCCGCTGCATCCACAGTAACCTGATCATTTGTCAAATCTCTATTCTGTATGCTTAGGTCGTAATATTTAATATCTAAGTCCAAATATGGCAATATTAACTGCTCTCTAATAAAAGACCAGATTACTCTAGTCATCTCATCTCCATCTATCTCAACAATAGGATTACTTACTATAATTTTATTTTTCATATCTACTATTTTCGGTCTTTAATTGGTACAAATGCCTGAAGTTCTCTAACACTCTTATATGCAGGACGGATAATTCTTTTGCTAGTAAAGTTTAATTCTTCAATTCTATGAGCAGTCCATCCAACAATACGAGCCATAGCAAAAAGTGGAGAAAACACTTCTTCTGGAAGTCCTAAAGCATCGTAAACAAATCCTGAATAGAAATCCACATTTACACAAGTTCTTTTTTTAGCTGTTGATTTTTTGTAGTCTAGGAACAACTCTACACCTCTATCTTCAATCAGTTCCATAAGATTGAACTCTTCCTCTCGACCCTTTTCTTTTGCTAACTCCCTTGCCATTTCTTTTAATAGAACAGCTCTTGGATCACTTATTGTATAAACAGCATGCCCAATTCCATATATCAAACCTGTTTTATCGAATGTTTCTTTTCTTAGAATTTTCATTAAATAGTCATCTACTTCCTTAACATTAGTCCAATCCTTTACGTTTTTCTTAATATCATCAAGCATTGCATTTACTTTTGCATTTGCACCACCATGAAGTGGACCTTTTAAAGATCCAATGCCAGCAGCAATTGCCGAATATGTATCAGTTTCTGTAGAACTTGTGACTCTTACAGAGAATGTTGAGTTATTTCCACCACCATGCTCTGCATGCAACATCAACGCCAAATCCAATATTTTAACATCTAGCTCTGTATAATTATCCTTACCTTTCATCATAAACAGAAAGTTTTCAGACACAGATTTATCTTCATAAGGATGACGAACATGAAGTGATCTTCCCATCTGATCATGTCTAAGTACCTGATAAGCTAAAGCTACAACTGTTGGAAATTTAGCTATTAGATTAATAGATTGTCGTATTAGATTATCTGGAGAAATATCGTCAGGTTTTTCATCATAAATATAAAGTTCAAGTACACTTCTGGCAAGTATATTCATAATATTTTTACCCTGCAAGTTCAAAATATTCATGGTTGCCCTATGATTTAAAGGCATTGTTTCAGCAATCATTCTAGAATATGCCTCAAGTTCCTCTGAGTTAGGTAATCTTCCAGACAATAATAAGTATGATGTTTCTTCAAACCCTAATCTACCTTCTGATTGGATACCCTTAACTAGGTCTTCCACATCAATACCTCTATAAAACAACTTACCTGGTACAGGCTCCAAGGTTCCATCAGCTTGTTTTTCATATCCTTTCACATCCCCTACTCTTGTCAAACCCGCCAAAACGCCAGAGTGGTCCTCATTACGAAGCCCACGCTTTACACCCATTTGCGGGAATAGTTGTTTGTCAATATTACTAGTTGACGCAATTGAACCAGATAATACTTTTATTAGTTCTTTACTATTCATCTCTGTAATTTTTATTTTGTATTAAATATATTATTCTAAATTTATTATAACCATATTAACACACCTAGAATAAATTTTGTTTTGCTATTCGATATCATAATAAGCTAATAATTTCTTGTGCAAATTTAGATGTTGTTAATGTTCTACCATCGTTCATAAACTTTGCCAAATCATTTGTAGCAAATCCTTTTCTAAACATCTCTTCTAAGGCAACAATAATCTTCTGCCCAGCCTCCTGCCATCCAATATAATCAAGCATCATAACAGCAGATAAAAGCATAGAAGATGGGTTAGCAATATTTTTTCCTGCAATGTCGGGTGCTGTACCGTGAGTTGCTTCAAAAATTGCATGTCCGGTATTATAATTAATATTAGCTCCTGGTGCAATACCAATACCCCCCACCATAGCGGCAAGCATGTCCGAAATATAGTCTCCATTTAAGTTTAGAGTTGCCACAACCGAGTAATCTTCGGGAGCAAGCAACGCATTTTGAAGAAATGCATCGGCAATAACATCTTTAATAAATACTTTCCCTGAGTTTATAGCATCATTGTATGAACTGACAGCAGCATTCAATCCACTTTCATTCTTTATTTTATTAAACATATTCTCAGTAAACGTATAATCATAAAATTCGCGTTCTGCTAAAGCATAACCCCACTTCTTGAATCCTCCCTCTGTATATTTCATAATATTCCCCTTATGAACTAGTGTAACCGATGGAAGATTATTAGAAATGGCAAATTCAATAGCTGATCTAACTAATCTTTCTGTTCCTTCAATTGAAACAGGCTTCACTCCAATGGAAGAACTCTCAGGAAACCTAATTTTATCAACACCCATTTCTGATTGCAAAAAGTTCAACACTTTCTTTAGTTCAGTAGTACCTGCTGCCCATTCGATTCCCGCATAAATATCTTCAGTGTTCTCTCTAAACACTGTAATATTCACTTTATCAGGATTAAGGAGTGGAGTATTAACACCTTCAAACCACCTAATAGGCCTAAGACATACAAATAAATCCAAATGTTGTCTCAATTCGACATTAAGAGATCTTATACCCTCACCAATTGGTGTGGTCAATGGTCCCTTCAATCCAACTAGATACTTATCAAATGCGCTAACAGTTTCTTGAGGTAACCAAACACCACATTCATTATATGCTTTCTCACCAGCCAAAACTTCTATCCAATCTATTTGTTTCGAATTATCATAAGCCCTAGCTACAGCTATATCAACAATTTTCTTCACATGGAATGTAATGTCTTTTCCAATACCATCTCCTTCAATAAATGGAATATTAACAGTTTTTGGAACAGTTAGTTTCCCGTCATTGAAAGAAATTATGTTCCTATTTGATACTAATTCTGAGTCAGACTTATTAGAAATGTTTTTATGCATATTAATTATTAAAATCTAAGAGTAAAGTATTTTCAAATAAGTTATGATTAAATGGTGATAAAGTTCTAATTATGTGCTCTGTACAGCGCACAAGCGGAAATCACATAAATCTAACAATAAAAGAACCT
>CAYFSV010000059.1:0-12771 GCA_964345815.1 uncultured Proteiniphilum sp.
AAGTGAAGTAAGGGTCAACTAATTACTAAAACTCCACATAAGGCTCAAGTCGCAAAATATCTTCATTAGTAAATTCATTAAGAATAGACAGCTCGCTCAACGACTTTATATCCCCTTTCTTGTTTCTTAAGTTCACAACAGCTTGCACTTGTTTGTAATTAAGATAAGGATGCTGGAGCAACTCTTTAAAATTGCGCTCATTAATCTTGACTCTGATAACTTCTGCGTCAATCTCAACAAAAGGGATAATCTGAGAGTATCTCTCATCGTCCATGCCATAAACCTCTTTTAGTTGTTCGATATGCAAATATCCACCCAAAAGATTTCTATACTTCACTATTCGTGATGCATATGCCGAACCTATACCAGGAACCTTCTTCCAATCAGTGGTATCCGATTTATTTAGAAGTATCTTCTCGCCCTGAGCAAGCTTTTGCGACCTAGTTGACGAATAACGCTTCTCCTCCACAACACTCTTATTATTGGACATTTGCGTGGTGGGGCTAACCTCCTTGTAACCAACAAAGCCATTGTTCCTAAAAGTACTACTGTCAACCTCTATTCCATTATAAAACTTATCAAAGGCAGCAATTAGCGAATCGTTTTGATTTATAACAATGGGAGAAGTCTTGCGGGCTATAAAAGACAGGTTAAGAATTAGGGCTATAAAAATCAAAGCCAACAATAAATTAATTGTCAGCTGCTCGGTTCGATAATAGTTGAGAAAGTCCTTCCAACGCATAGATTTAATTATATAAACAGTAAAGATAAAAAATATTTTAAATGATATTATTATCTTTGACAAAATAAATCAAGAACATAGATAGGCATGGTGTTAAATTACGTATGGATAGCTTTTTTCCTGATAGCCTTTGTTGTGGCAATAGTAAAACTTTTGTTTTTTGGAGATGTAAATGTATTTACCGAAATAATGAACTCCACTTACGATTCAGCACGCACTGGATTTGAAATTTCTTTAGGTCTCACCGGAGTGCTATCCTTATGGCTTGGAGTGATGAAGATTGGAGAGAGAGGAGGAATGGTTCAGCTATTTTCACGAGCCGCAGCCCCATTGTTTTCAAAACTATTCCCCGATATTCCAAAAGGACATCCTGCCTCAGCATCAATATTAATGAATATTTCGGCAAATATGTTGGGGCTAGACAATGCTGCAACACCCTTTGGTCTTAAAGCAATGCAGGAACTACAGGAGATTAATCCCAACAAAGAACAAGCCTCCAATCCCATGATAATGTTTTTGGTGCTCAATGCATCAGGGCTCACTCTAATTCCTGTAACGGTAATGGTGTATCGTGCACAAATGGGTGCTGCCAATCCCGCAGATGTATTCATCCCTATTATGATTGCAACATTTGTAGCCACCGTTGTGGGAATGCTGGCTGTATGCATCAAGCAAGGAATAAACATTTTCAACAGAGCAATAATGGGCTTCCTCTTGGCAATGTTTGGAATTATCGCTGGAACCATTCTAGCATTTCAATCTATGCCTCAAGAGAAAATAAATGTTGTGTCGGGCTTAGCCGCCAACATAATCTTATTCACCATCATTGTTCTATTTATTATAAAAGCCCTCAGGTCTAGAGTAAATATTTTCGAAGCATTTATAGATGGAGCAAAGGATGGATTTAAAACAGCTGTGAGCATCATTCCCTATCTCATCGCCATTCTTGTGGGCATTGGTGTTTTTAGAGCATCAGGTGCAATGGACTTTCTTATGGAGGGGCTGCGAAGTTTAGCAGGATTAACGGGGATGGACACCAGATGGGTTGACGGAATGCCCACAGCACTTATGAAGCCCCTGAGCGGAAGTGGTGCCAGAGGAATGATGATTGATGCAATGAAGACATATGGTGCCGACTCATTTGCTGGACGCTTATCAGCAGTTTTGCAAGGAGCCACCGACACCACATTCTACATTGTGGCAGTATATTATGGAGCTGTAAATATCAAAAACTCACGCTACACCGTATCCTATGCCCTACTTGCAGATTTAGCAGGAGTGATAGCAGCAATATTTGTAGCCTACCTCTTTTTTGGATAACAAACACAATATTTTAAATAGCATATATGGCAATATACTTTGATTCGGAAGGGGTGGAATTTCCCTCCATAGATAAAAAAGTGATTTCGGAATGGATAAAAAAGGTGGCTGCATTGCACAACAAATCAGTTGGCGAACTATCATATCTGTTTTGTGACGACAAGAAGATTTTGGAGGTAAACCAGCAATATCTACAACATGATTTTTATACCGACATCATCACATTCGATTATTCAGAAAGAGATAAAATATCGGGCGACATATACATCAGCACTGACACAGTAAAGTCAAACTCAATTAAGTTCAACACAGAATTTATAAACGAGCTTCACCGAGTTATTATTCATGGCGTTCTGCATCTTTGCGGAATTAACGACATCACTGACGAAGAGGAAAAAGAGATGCGAAAATCCGAAGAAGAAGCCCTTCTGCTATTAACATAAATAAACCAATAAGACCAAATTAGAATATCAGACCGGATATTGTGTTTTTCATAGAGGATATACGGAGGGTCTACGGAGGAACTACGGAGGAACAATTAATAAAAAGCACAGGCACAACTGCAAATATTAGCTAAATAGATTGCCTAAAAACTAAATAAATGTAAAACAGCTCCTAAAGACCTCTTGATTAACAAAGCACCTAGGTTGTACTTTTCATAATCAAGTTCAACCTCTCCTTTTCCCTACAATCAAAAAATATCGAACTTCCGGATGGTTGGATTTCATCCCTATTCATCTTCATTATATACATTACTAATTATGCTCCCTTAATAGTATATTTGTCAAATATAGCTTAATTTTAGTTGGTTGCCCATAAAACTTATTGAAAAAAGCCACTAATGGCAACTAGTGCATAATCAATTTAGGAGATAACTTATTACACGAAAAGCGATGAACATTCTAATAATCAAACACCTGATTATTTGTAATTAACATAATGAAAAGAGATAACTTTTTCTTTTTTAGTATATTTGCAATCTAAATTAATCAGGATAATGAATTTCAATTATGATATAATTGTTGTAGGTGCTGGTCATGCAGGATGCGAAGCAGCAACAGCAGCAGCTAATATGGGCTCCAAAACATTGTTGGTTACAATGGATATGAACAAGATTGCCCAAATGAGTTGCAACCCTGCCGTGGGTGGAATTGCAAAGGGACAAATAGTGAGAGAGATAGATGCCCTTGGAGGACAAATGGGAATAGTGAGCGACAAAACATCTATTCAGTTTAGGATGTTGAACCGCTCAAAAGGACCAGCTATGTGGAGCCCACGAACACAAAATGATAGAGCTAAGTTTATTGAAACATGGCGCGACATTGTTGAGAATACCGACAACCTATATATGTGGCAAGACATGGTTACCGAACTTATTATTGATAATAAAACGGTGACTGGCGTTAAGACAAAAATGGGTGTTTCGTTTCATGCAAAGACTGTAATCCTTACTAATGGAACTTTCTTAAATGGATTAATCCATGTAGGAAAAGTGCAGATAGGCGGAGGAAGAATTGCAGAACCATCATCATACGGAATGACGGAACAATTAGCAGAAGCAGGATTCACAACCGACAGAATGAAAACGGGAACCCCCGTTAGAGTGGATGCCAGAAGTGTTGATTTCTCTTTGATGGAAGAGCAAAAAGGTGATGACACTTTTCACACATTCTCATACCTTCCCGAAGTGGAGAGAACATTGATACAAAAAAGCTGCTGGATGACAAATACCACAGAAGAGGTTCATGAAGTATTGAAGGAGAGCATTGAAGACTCCCCACTTTACAATGGACAAATCCAAAGTATAGGTCCGAGATACTGCCCCAGTATTGAAACAAAAATTGTTACGTTCTCCGACAAAACAAGTCATTTGCTTTTCTTAGAGCCCGAAGGAGAAACAACACACGAATGCTATCTAAATGGGTTCTCCTCTTCCCTACCCCTCGACACACAAATAGAGGCACTGAAACTTGTTCCTGCTTTTAGGAACGTTCATATTTTTAGACCAGGTTATGCAATAGAGTATGACTTCTTTGATCCCACACAATTGAAACCTACACTCGAAACGAAGTTGATAAACAACCTATATTTTGCAGGTCAAATAAATGGAACCACAGGATATGAAGAGGCTGCTGGGCAAGGAATAATTGCTGGTATAAATGCACACATCAGATGTCATGGAGGAAACGACTTTACGCTTAATAGAGATGAAGCATATATTGGAGTGTTAATTGACGACTTAATAACAAAAGGAGTTGACGAGCCCTACCGAATGTTTACCTCGCGAGCAGAATACAGAATATTATTAAGACAAGATAATGCTGACGAAAGACTAACCCAAAAGGGTTATGACTTGGGATTGGCAACAAGACGACGGGTTGACTTATTGAAAGACAAAGAGGAGAAAGTTAGAGAAATCATAGAATATTGCAACAACTTTTCTATCAAACCAGACAAGATTAATCCATTTCTAGAGAGCATAAATTCGTCGCCATTGAAGCATGGCGTGAAACTTTCGCAGCTACTAACTCGCCCCCATATCGATTTGTCGGTGATGGCATCCGCGGTAGCTCCACTCAGAGAGAAACTTGACACATTAACAGAGCGCAAGGAGGAAATCATTGAGTCTGCCGACATAAAAATAAAATATGATGGCTACATCAAACGCGAAAAAGTGATGGCAGACAAGATAAATAGACTTGAGGATATAAAGATAAAAGACAAGTTTAATTATAAAGAGATTCAATCTTTGTCAACCGAAGCAAGAGAGAAACTTACAGCTATCAACCCCGAAACCATTGCACAAGCAGGACGTATTCCTGGGGTTTCACCCAACGATATTTCAGTGCTATTAGTGCTATTAGGCAGATAATTAATTCAACAATGTTTCACGTGGAACATATAAAAACAATATTATAAACAATAAAAATGAGTGTCGAAAAATTAAAGGCGGCAGTTAGAAACATTCCTAACTTCCCGATCGAAGGTGTTCAATTTAAAGACATAACTACCTTATTCCAATCACCCGAACATTTGAAAGAGATGTCGGACATCCTGTATGAAAAATATAAGGACAAAGGAATAACTAAAGTAGTAGGAATAGAATCACGTGGATTCTTTTTGGGTCCTACCCTAGCTATAAGATTGGGGGCTGGATTTGTTCCAATCAGAAAACCAGGTAAACTTCCCTACAATGTTATAGAGGAGAAATACACAAAAGAGTATGGCGAAGATGCAGTGCAAATCCACGAGGATGCACTAACAAAAGACGACGTGGTTGTGATTCACGATGACCTTTTGGCAACAGGAGGAACAATGATTGCAGCATACAACTTGGTAAAAAAAATGGGGGTAAAGGAGATTTATATCGACTTCCTAATTGAGCTGAAAAACCTTAATGGACGAGAAGCATTTACGGAAGAGATGGTGGTTGACTCGCTCATAAAGTTCGAATCTTAAGAGTAAGCACTCTACAAATATAACTCTAGAGAACTCAATATTCTGAACAAATGTTTAGGGTATTGAGTTTTATGTTTTACATAGAAGAAAAGGATAAACAATGACAGATGAAATAAAAAACACTTTAGCTATAGTCCCCCATAGTCCGGGATGCTATATGTTTTTGGATAGCAAGGGAACTGTTATATATGTAGGAAAAGCAAAAGATTTGAAGCGTAGAGTATCCTCATATTTCAATAAAACACACGACAGTGTGAAAACAAGAGTTCTAGTAAAAAACATTAGAGGAATAAAATATGTGGTTGTAAACAGCGAAGAAGATACATTTCTATTAGAAAACAATCTGATAAAAGAGTTGCAACCACGATACAACGTATTACTTAAAGATGACAAATCGTATCCATACATAGTAGTTAAAAACGAGTTCTTTCCTCGAGTATATAAGACAAGAAACATAGTCAAGGATGGATCACGATATTTTGGTCCCTACACTTCGGTGCAAGCAGTTGATACATTAATTGAGCTACTAAGAAAGATGTATCACATAAGAACATGCAGATTGAAACTAAATCCAGAAGATATACGAGCAGGCAAATTTGACACCTGCCTACAATTTCATATTAAAATGTGCGATGCTCCTTGCGTGGGCAAAGTGCTAATCGAAGATTACAATAAGAACATAGAGGAGGTAATAGAAATATTAAAGGGGAATATCTCTTTGATAGAAAAAAAGATATTCGATAGAATGCAATTTCTTTCGGAGCAAATGAGATTTGAAGATGCAAATGAATTGAAGGAAAAGCTACTATTAATAAAGAGTTTCAAAGAGAAATCACAAGTTGTAAGTAATATAAACTACA
This sequence comes from uncultured Proteiniphilum sp., assembly GCA_964345815.1. Lineage (GTDB taxonomy): Bacteria > Bacteroidota > Bacteroidia > Bacteroidales > Dysgonomonadaceae > Petrimonas. The sequence goes on from CAYFSV010000059.1 coordinate 6,382, forward strand.
ATATAGATGTCTTCTCATATGATGAAGATGAGAAGTCGGCATTTGTAAACTATCTTCATGTAGTGTCAGGCGCAATCACACAAGCATATACATTTGAATATAGAAAGAAGCTAGACGAGACCAAAGAGGAACTTCTTGGTATGGGAATAATCGAGATGAGACAAAGATTTGGTAGTGAATCAAGAGAAATTGTAGTTCCATTTATTCCAGAATTAGTGATGAGCAATGTTGAAATCACAATTCCTCAACGTGGGGATAAAAGAAAGCTCTTAGACCTATCAATAAAAAATGTGAAGCAGTATAAATTTGACAAGCGCAAAAAAGCAGAGATGCTTAACCCTGAGCAAAGAGTTACTAGAATATTAAAAAGGGCACAAAAGGATTTACATCTGAAGGAGATGCCAATGCACATTGAGTGTTTCGATAACTCTAATATTCAAGGCACGAATCCTGTGGCGGCATGCGTTGTGTTTAAGAGAGCAAAGCCATCGAAGAAAGATTATAGACATTTTAACATTAAAACCGTTCAGGGACCCGATGATTACGCATCGATGGCTGAAATAATTGAAAGACGCTACTCTCGTGTGCTTAACGAGGGGCAACAACTACCGCAACTCATTGTAATTGACGGTGGTAAGGGTCAATTGGGTGTTGCTGTAGAAACGATGCAGAAAATTGGAATATATGGTAAAGTTGCAGTAATCGGAATAGCCGAACGATTAGAAGAGATTTATTTCCCTGGAGATTCAGTTCCGCTATATATAGACAAAAATTCGGAGACTCTAAAGTTGATACAGCAAATTAGAGATGAAGCTCACCGATTTGGTTTAAAACATCACAGACAGAAAAGGAGTAAAGCACAAGTTGTTTCAGAACTTGACAATGTGAAGGGGATTGGACCAGTGACTAAGAAAAAACTGTTGTCGCACTTCAAAAGCATAAAGAGAATAAAGCAAGCCAAACAAGAAGATATATTTGAACTAATAGGAAAAAGCAAAGGTGAAATAATATGGGAATGGATCAACAACCCCTCCCCCACCCCATCAAAATAAAATAATTAAAATAAAACATAACGACCAAACCTTATTAGGGAATAAAGTTTTAAATAAGTATTTTTGCTAAAAATAATAATATTGTTTTTTCAACAAATGCGAGTACTTATTCAAAGAGTTAAAAATGCGTCGGTGCTAATCGACAGCAAAGAAGAAAGAAGTATAAGTGAGGGGCTTCTTATTTTATTAGGTATAGAAGAAGCGGACAACAAAGAAGATATTGAGTTTTTGACAAAGAAGATTGTGAACCTCCGAATATTTGATGATGAAGAAGGAGTTATGAATAAATCTGTTTTAGATATCAAGGGAGATATTTTAGTAGTCTCCCAATTCACACTTCATGCAAGCACAAAAAAAGGAAATAGACCATCATACATAAGAGCGGCAAAACCTGATATTGCAATTCCGATGTATATGGATTTTATTAAGATGATAACTGACAAGCTAAATAAGCCAATCGTGACTGGCGAATTTGGCGCCGACATGCAGGTGAGCTTAATTAATAATGGTCCTGTGACGATATGGATTGACTCGAAAGATAAAGAATAACCCTGACACATACATTAGTTATGACAATAAGTGAGGCACAAGAAACAGTTGACAAATGGATTAAGACATTTGGCGTTCGTTACTTCAACGAGCTAACAAACCTTGCTATACTTACAGAGGAGGTGGGTGAGCTAGCACGAATATTTGCAAGAACATATGGCGAACAGTCATTTAAGACATCAGATAAGGATAAAAATATGGCTGACGAAATGGCTGATATACTGTGGGTGCTAATAGCATTAGCAAACCAGACTGGCGTGGACTTGGAGGAAGCCTTAAAAAGAAATATTGAGAAGAAAACACAAAGAGACTCCACAAGACATAAGGAGAATGAGAAACTAAAATAAAAACAAATTAAATATATCACCACTATGCAACAAAACAAGTACTTAGAGGCAATAGCAAAACATCCATTCGATGTAACAGATGAAACCATCAAAAGTAATATTGATAAAATCATCAATGAAAAGAGTGATGAAAACAACAATGTAGAAGTTTACAAAAAAATCTATAGCTGTATCGATCTCACCACTCTCAACAGCACCGACAGCAGAGAATCGGTATGGAAATTTGTGCAAAATGTTAATGAATTTGAGGAGAAACATCCTGAACTAGACAATGTTGCAGCTATATGCGTATTTCCCAACTTTGCAAAAACAGTGAAAGATGCATTAACAGTTGAAGCAGCGGTGGCATGTGTGTCTGGTGGATTTCCATCGTCACAAACATTTGCCGAAGTGAAGATTGCCGAAACAGCACTTGCAGTGGCAGATGGAGCAAATGAGATAGATATTGTTATAAATCTTGGACTATTTAATGATAGAGAATTTCAAGAATTTAGCGAGGAGATTTCAGAAATTAAAGAGGCTTGTCATGGTGCCAAGCTCAAAGTAATACTTGAAACAGGGGCGCTGGAGACAAATCAAAACATACATTTCGCATCGATTCTATCACTATACTCAGGTGCCGATTTTTTAAAAACATCTACGGGCAAAGGCTACCCAGGAGCAAGTCTTGAAGCAGCCTACGTGATGAGCAATGCAATCAAAGCATATTATAAAAAGACAGGCAACAAAGTGGGTATAAAGCTTTCGGGCGGTATATCAACAGTTGAAGATGCCGTTAAGTACTATACAATTGTGAAAGAGGTGCTAGGAGAGGAATGGTGCAACAAGGATCTTTTCCGCATAGGTGCAAGCAGGCTTGCAAACACATTATTGGATGAAATAATTAAATAACAACTTAAAAATAAATCACGATGAAATTAAAATCATTTTCATTTCTGATATTATTTTGCTTCCTATCCTTAGGGATATTAAATGCACAAGAAAGCAGAATGATATCAAACTTACGAACGACACCTTATTGGCAGGATGTCAACGTTGTTCAGGTTAATAAAGAGCAACCCAGAACTCAATTTATGACCTATGACACAAAAAACGAAGCACTGAACAACCGCTTCGAGGATAGTAAATATCATATTTCATTAAATGGAACATGGGATTTTTATTTTGTAGATAGCTACAAGCAACTTCCCGAAAACATCACAGATGCAGATGCTCCATTAGATAACTGGAGTAAAATAGAAGTGCCAGGAAACTGGGAAATTCAAGGATATGGAACTGCACTATATGTGAATCATCCATATGAATTTGTGGAGAGAAACCCCAAGACTCGTTTCCCCAAAATGGCACCACCCTATCTTCCCGAAGAGAATCCAGTGGGTGTTTACAGAAGAGATATCGACATCCCTCAAGATTGGGACAATAGAGATATCTTCTTGAGCATTGATGGAGCTAAGTCGGGAGTGTATGTATATGTGAATGGAAAAGAAGTGGGCTACAGCGAGGACTCTAAAACAAGTGCTGAATTTAAGCTAAACAAATATGTGAAGCCTGGCAAAAATTCATTAGTAATAAAAATATACAGATGGAGTACAGGCTCATATGTGGAGGCACAAGATTTTTGGCGCATAAGCGGTATAGAGCGTGATGTGTTCCTTTGGTCGCAACCAAAGTTTGCACTACGCGACTTTAGAGTTAAATCAACTCTTGATGATAGCTACACAAACGGTATATTTGAACTAGAAACAACCGTAAAGAACTACACTGCCGGTGTTGGATATGGTGAAGTATCATACGAACTTGTTGATGACGAGGGAAAGACTGTTCTTTCTGACACCAAAGAGATAGGCGTGCAAAAAAATGGTGAAAGTGCAATCACATTTAGTGGTAAAATCCCAAATGTATCAACATGGACATCCGAGCAACCTAATCTTTACAAAGTTCTTATTACTGTAAAACAAAATGGAGAAACAAAAACCGAAACGGTTCCATACCTTGTAGGTTTCCGCCGTTTCGAAATTAAGCCTGTAAAAACTGGAGATAGAGTTGATAGACTATTCCTAGTGAATGGACAACCAATCAAGTTTAAGGGAGTAAACGTTCACGAAACAAACCCTAAAACAGGACACTATGTAACCGAAGAGGTAATGAGACGCGACTTTGAGTTGATGAAGCTTAACAACATAAACACTGTTCGTCTTGCACACTATCCACAGGCACGCAGATTTTATGAACTGTGTAGCGAATATGGACTATATGTATATGACGAAGCAAATGTGGAGTCGCACGCAATGTACTATGGACAGGAGTCATTATCAAAACAACCCGAATGGGAACAAGTGCACATGGACAGAACCATGAACATGTACTTACGCAACAAAAACCATCCATCAATAGCAATTTGGTCATTAGGAAACGAAGCAGGAAACGGCATCAATTTCTATCACACATATAGATATGTGAAAGACCAAGAGAGAAGTATGATGAACCGCCCCGTTACTTATGAAAGGGCACTATGGGATATGAATACAGATATCTACGTACCTCAATATCCTAGCGCAGCATGGCTTGAAGAGATTGGTGCCGAAGGTAGCGACAGACCAATTATCCCATCAGAATACTCACACGCAATGGGTAACTCAAATGGAAATCTAGACATTCAATGGGAAGCTATCTACAAATATCCTAACCTACAAGGAGGGTACATTTGGGATTGGGTGGACCAAGGAATGGAAGAAATAGATGAAAATGGAAACATCTACTACACCTACGGTGGAGATTATGGCGGACCAGACACTCCAAGTGATGGTAACTTCCTTATCAACGGACTAGTTAATCCAGATCGCACCCCCCACCCTTCAATGGCTGAAGTAAAATATGTTCACCAGAATTTTGCTTTCAAAGTTGTAGATCTTGAAAAAGGATTATTCAGTGTTATCAATAGACAGTATTTCTCTAATACTGACGGCTACACATTTAAATATAACATAACTGAAAATGGAAAGGTAATTGCTGAAGAGAGCCTATCTGTATCACTTCTACCCCAACAATCATCAGAGGTATCAATACCCGTATCAAACCTGATTGCTAAACCAGGTGTGGAGTATTTTGTGAACTTCGAGGTTACGCAAGACAATGCAACTGAGCTAGTTCCTGCCAACCATGTGGTAGCAATCGAGCAATTTAAACTGCCAACTACAGCACCAAAAGCAGAATATGCAGAAACAGGTAAATTCCCAGCTCTTAAAGTGAGCACGTCAGGAGATGTAACAACAGTGAAATCATCACAAGTTACATTTGCATTCAACAAAAAAAGCGGACTAGTTACATCATACAAAGTAAAGGGAACTGAATACTTTGACAAAGGATTTGGAATACAGCCAAACTTCTGGCGTGCACCAAATGATAACGACTACGGAAACGGAGGACCAAATCGTCTTCAAATTTGGAAGCAGTCAAGCAAAAACTTCAATGTAGCAGATGTAAAGAGTGAGATAAATGGCGACAATGCTATCGTGGAAGTTTCATACTTATTGGCTGCCGGAAATCTTTACACAATTAAATACACTGTGTATCCATCAGGAATTGTGAAGGCTGACGTTGAGTTCTTCTCAACCGACGTAGAAGAGAAAGAGATAGAAGCTTCGGAGGCTACAATGATGGCTACATTCTCGCCAGAAGCTGCAGCAGCACGAAAATCTTCGTCAGGAATTGAAGTGCCTCGTATCGGTGTTAGGTTCCGTATGCCTGTTAAGATGAATAATGTTGAGTATTACGGACGTGGACCAGGCGAAAACTACAACGACAGATCTTCAGGATCGAAGGTGGGCATCTACAAAACCACTGCCGAGGATATGTACTTCCCATATGTTCGTCCACAAGAGAATGGACACAGATTTGACACACGCTGGGTAGCACTCACAGGAAAAGGAGGATTGATGATTGTTGCAGATGAGACCATAGGTTTTAATGCATTGCGCAATTCGGTAGAAGACTTCGACTCGGAAGAAGCTACTAATCGTCCATATCAGTGGAACAATTTTAGCAGTGAAGAAGTAGCAGCAAAAAATGATGCAGATGCAAAAAACAAAATGCCGCGTCAAACTCACATAAACGATATTACACCACAAAACTTTGTAGAGGTAAGCGTGGATATGTTGCAACAAGGTGTGGCAGGCTACAACAGCTGGGGCGCACGCACACTACCAGAATATACTATTCCAGCAAACAAGAACTATAAGTGGGGATTCACTCTGGTTCCTGTAAATAATGAAAAGGATATTACTGAAAAATCAAATCTGAAATACTAATTCAGAACTTGATAGAAATATATTGACCGAAAAGGCTGTCTCAATCATCAATTGTGAGACAGCCTTTTTATATGTCGAGAATGGTAATAATCTAACACAATAAAGCATTATGTTCTTTTCCTCATGTGCTATAAG
>CAYFSV010000060.1:0-12727 GCA_964345815.1 uncultured Proteiniphilum sp.
CATCGGTTATATCCAACAACAAGGTGCCATTATTTACTATCGCAACAACATAACTAACCGCACGTTTATAAAACATTTTAATAACAACGGCAAAGATATACCATATATTTTAATATGCAAAATTAAACACATATATTTTTATATTAATCCATATTCTATATATTGTATGAACTAAACACAATTATTAAAAGAATTTCATATCTTTGTAAACACATTTGAAATAATATCAGAAATGACTAATAAATTTATACAGGAGATAAATTCTGGCTCGAGAAACGCTTCATTGAAGAAAGAGATTATATGCTATTATATCAATAATGGCGAGGCATCACTAGCCGATTTGGGTAAAGAAATGAATTTGAGTGTACCTACTGTTACCAAATTAGTAGGCGAGCTTATTGATGATGGATATGTAGATGACTTCGGCAAACAAGAGACCGCTGGAGGAAGGCGCCCCAATATTTATGGATTGAATCACAACTCTGGTTACTTCGTTGGTGTTGACATAAGTCATTCCAACATAAATATAGGAATGATTAACTTTAATGGACTGCTAATTGCATCTAAGCTAAACATACCATTCAAATATGAGAACACAAAGGATAAATTCGATGAGCTTTGCGATACAGTTAACAATTTTCTTGATACGTGTGAAGTTGCTCGTAACAAGATAATTAATATTGGAGTTAATTTGTCTGGAAGAGTAAACCCAATTACTGGGCTGAGCTATAGCCTTTTCTTTATGGAAGAGAGACCATTAGCTGAAATCTTCACCGATAGATTCGGAATATCCACAACAATAGACAATGACACACGAGCAATGGCTTATGGAGAGTATTTGAGTGGACTAGTTAAAGGTGAAAAAAATATAGTATATATAAATGTGGGTTGGGGAGTTGGTACTGGTTTGATAATTAATGGAAACCTCTACTATGGAAAATCTGGATTCTCAGGTGAATTTGGACATAATCCTACTTTTAACAATGAAGTATTGTGCCACTGCGGCAAAAAAGGATGTCTCGAAACAGAAGCTTCAGGTTCATATATATATCGTCAGTTTATTGAAAAACTAGAAAATGGCGAAATAAGCATATTGAGCGAAAAGTATCAAAATGGTGAGGAGTTTGACTTAATAGACATTATAAATGCAGCACTTAGCGACGACACAATGGCTATCGAACTAATAGAAGAGGTGGGAACAACCTTGGGTAAGGCTACCGCAGGATTAATAAATATATTCAATCCCGAATTAGTAGTAATCGGTGGTGTTATGGCAGAAGCTGGTGACTATTTCTTTTTACCATTCCAAAGTTCAATCAAAAAGTATTCACTCAATTTAGTGAGTAGCGACTCAACCATCAAACTTTCAAAGCTTGGAGACAAAGCTGGTATAATAGGTGCTTGTATGTTGGCACGTAGCAAAGTGGTGGGACTAATTAATCTTGATGATAATTAAGCGAAGAGAAATATTCATCTATTTCATTCAAGGTATCTATTTTACCCACATCAACCATAGAGAAGTTATCAGGAACAAAACTGATAACTTCTTTTTTATCACATATATTTAAATAGAAGTCAATTATTGAAAAACGATCTGACAAATCATCAAACAATTCAAACAATGAGGGATTGAACATTTGAATGCCCGAAAACGCAAGTTTGCGATAATCGGAAACATTAAAATCAACAAAAGGTGACTTAAACTCACCTGATTTTTCATTTATCCATCCCGACAAGTTCCCATTCTTGTTATATAGAAGATACCTAAAGGTACTACGTGGACTCGCCACCATGCTAATATCAGCCCCCTTCGTGATATGGAAATTGCAGAGCTCGGCCAAATCCAAATTAGACAAGATATCGACATTGTGAATTAAGAAAGGCTCACCATCATCAAAAAACCATGAAGCTTTTTTGATTGCCCCACCCGTATCAAGTAACTTCTCGGTCTCGTCCGAAAACTCAATCCTAATATCAAAGCTGTTATTCGATTCCACAAAATCAATTATTTGCTCCGCCAAATGATGCACATTTATTATTATCTCATCAAAGCCCGACGTTTTTAGTTTTTCAATCACATGTTGCAGCAGTGGCTTGCCAGCAACTGGCACCAAAGCTTTAGGAATTGTATCCGTTAGAGGTTTCAATCGTGTGCCTAGCCCGGCAGCAAAAATCATCGCTTTCATATATATACGTCTATTTGCTTTTCCTAAACTCCTGCTCCAAATTTTGCTCTCTATGAACAAGCGATACTCTTATTCCAAACTTTTTCGAAATGCGCTCAGCCATTTTCTGAGCTGCATACACCGATCTGTGTTGCCCACCCGTGCATCCAAACGAAACCATAAGATTGGTAAAATCTCTTTCCATATACCTTTTAATATGAGAATCAACCAAAGGGAAAATATTATCTAGAAAGGACTTCATCTCTCCATCCTCTTCCAAAAACTGCTTCACCTCATCATCCAATCCAGTAACATTTTTAAACTTCTCATACTTGCCAGGATTATTTATGGCTCTGCAGTCAAACACATAGCCACCACCATTGCCAGTTGAATCATTTGGGATTCCTTTTTTATATGCAAAGCTAAACACCCTAACTCGCAGTCCTCTTTTTTGAGTATCAGCAAATTGTTTCAAATCAACCATCTCATTCAACACCTCATTCAAATATGAATACTCACTAAATCCATCCTTAAGCAATTCTCTTAAATTATTAAGTGCAAAGGGAATGCTTTGAATAAAGTGTGGCTTTTTTTCAAAATATCCTCTAAATCCATATGCACCCAACACCTGCAGCGTTCTAAACAAAACAAACAAACGCAACTTTTTAATAAATTCAGCACTATCAACGTCCATATATTTTCTTAGTGAGTCAATATATGTCTCTATCAATTCATCCCTAAGCTCATTTGACAAGTTAGCTTTTGCTTGCCACAAAAATGAAGCCACATCGTAATATATAGGTCCCTTTCTGCCACCCTGGAAATCAATAAAATAGGGTTCTCCATCTTTTAGCATCACATTTCTAGATTGAAAATCCCGATACAAAAACGAATTACTATTACTATCCCCATCCAACAAATCAGTAGCAAGCCTCTCAAAATCGTTTTCGAGCAAATCTTCCTGAAAATCCATCTCAGTTGTTTTCAGAAAGTTATATTTAAAATAGTTTAGGTCCCAAAAAACAGACCTCTTATTGAATTCTGGTTGAGGATGACAAATGCTATAGTCTAAGCTCTTCCCACCCTTAATCTGAATGTCAGGCAATAGTGAAATAGTTTTGTGAAGCAGTTCTTTTTCTTCGATACTAAACACACCTGTTAATCTGCCACCCTTAATTTCATCAAATAAAATAGTGTCACCCAGATCCTCCTGCAAATAAAACATCTCATCATCCGACACAATGTACAGCTCAGGAGTGTTTAATCCCTGTTTATAAAAATGTCGAGCGATAGCAATAAAAGCACGATTTTCGTTTAATGATTCACCATGCACTCCAATTATCGAGGTATCACCTTCAGTTAGTCTATAATATCTTCTGTTGGAACCCGAAAGCGGTAATACTTCAACTAAGGGATTAGCCTTTCCAGTATATTGTTTGAATAGCTTTACTAATTCTTGCATTATTGTTATATTTTATATGATATTAAAAATCTAGTTTGTCTAGCCACACTTTTGCCACTGCATCACTTGGCATTGAGTATCCGCTTCGAGGCGAAAGACTCACCGACACCACTTGTGGCGCATCGGGCATACATGAACGTTTAAATTGTTGCGAGAAGAAACGTTTTACAAATACAGTTAGCCATTTTTTTACTTCATCATTGCTGTACTTATCTCCAAAAGCATGTTTGGCAATAAACAAGATACGCAAAGGATCATCACCAAAATAAAGCATGCGATACAGAAAGAAATCATGAAGCTCGTAGGGTCCAATAAAATGCTCTGTTTTTTGAGCAATGTTGCCACCATCATCAGCCGGCAATAGTTCGGGACTATATGGAGTGTTAACAATATCAAGCAACACCTTTTGCGTCAAACCATAATATTCATTTTTTGCAATCCATGCTGTCAATGCCTGCACCAATGTTTTGGGTACACCTGCATTCACAGCATACATCGACATATGATCACCATTATACGTTGCCCAGCCCAATGCTAGCTCCGACATATTGCCTGTTCCCACCACAAAGCCACCTATTTTGCCAGCATAGTCCATCAAAATCTGAGTTCTTTCTCTTGCTTGACTATTTTCATATGTCAAATCGTGCTGATTGATATCATGCTCAATATCCTTGAAGTGTTGTGTCACTGCATCCTTAATAGAAATCTCTTTCGATGTTATTCCCAACGAGCTCATCAAACCCAATGCATTTTGATAGGTTCTACCAGTTGTGCCAAATCCAGGCATTGTTATGCCATATATATTCTCGCGCGAAATATTAAGCAAGTCATAAGCCTTGACCATCACCAATAGAGCAAGAGTGGAGTCTAGTCCACCCGAAACACCAATTGTAGTCTTAGTAACCCCTGTGTGAATAATTCTTTTTGCCAATGCATGAGCCTGAATATTAAACACTTCATTAAAATCATCATCAGCCCCTACCCCAGTTGGGATAAAGGGATTTGGATTTATCTCTCTTTGCATATCATCAGCATCGGTATCATTCAGATGACAGGAAATATTTATCACCTCAATCTCATTATTTCTATTTAATGCATCAGTTTTATACGAACGTTTCATCAATTTTCTGTTTCGCAATGCCATCACATCAATATCCGAAACAATAATCTCGTTTTCAAGCAAAAACCCATGAGAAGTTGAGAGCATACTACCATTTTCGGCAATAGCACAGCCTCCAGAAAACACCATATCAGTACTACTCTCGCCCACTCCTGCCGATGCGTATAAATAGGCTGAGCACAGTTGTAAAGAAAGATTAGAAATCAATTGTTTGGTTTTGCTCCACAGCCCCATTTGCGAAGCACTGGCAGATAGATTACAAACAATATCTGCCCCCAACTTTGCATAAGTTGAAGAGGGAGGTGTGGGCAAATCGAAATCTGAACCAATTTCAAATGAAATATTTGCTTGTGGCGTTTTCACAATAAGATTGCCTATCGCAATGGGGCGATTATCTATAACAACCACAGAGGTGGGCAAATCATCAACTGATGCAAACCATTTACTATCTCTCGTGTTTGTTTTAGGCACAAAACCTATCAATCCATCAGACGACACAATAGCAGCAACATTAAATAATAATGAATCAATACGGAGTGGCAATCCCACTACAGCAACTATTGATGGTTTGTTTTTCATATAATCAATCAAGCTATAAAGCGACTCCATAGCCTTTTGCTGAAGACTCTCTTGAAAAAACAAATCATCACAGCTGGCAGATGTAATACTTAGTTCGGGAAAAACCAAAAGTTGCACTTTTTTGAAAATAGCATCCTCAACACAAAGTTTAACTTGAGATAGGTTATAGTCGGTGTCGGCAACCCTAACCATGGGCGAACATGTAGCCACCCTCATAAATCCGTATCTATTAATGTTCATACGATTAAAATTATTTATTTGTCCTTTTACAAAATCTCTAGTCTATAGTACCACTTATCAAAGTATAAGTTTCCATCATATGTTTCCACCTCTCCACGCTGAAAGTCAACGCTTTCACTTCGAGGATATTTCTTGTGTGGATAAAAATCACCTCCAAAGTCCGAATTAATATAAAATCGATACGAATCTATGCCCGACATAAAAAATTTTCTGCTTGGTTTTATATCAATCTCTGAACCGCGACCAAAAGAAATATCTACTGGAACCCAGCCTACTCCTTCAAAATACACCTCTGCCCAATCGTGCAGATTAACAGCCCCAGGGTGTAGCATCCATCCACTTTGCCAGTGAGCAGGCACACCCTTATACCTAAGCATCGAAATCAAAAGAAGAGCCACTTGACCACAATCACCTTTTTGATACTTAAGAGCATAATCTGTTATATTGGGAATTGTTGAATACTCCAAAGCGCTAGCCCAAGGATAGTTAGATGCAATATAACTGTAACACAGTTGGAGGATTTCTACAGGATTGGAGGCATCTCCAACAACACTGTCGGTAATCTGCTTTAAAGTATTAGAAAAAACTATATGAGGTAGTTTCTCAGAGGTATATTTCTTATATAATTCGCTGCTAGTGTCATATTTTTGGGCATGAATATTGTCTAAATCAAACCACTCGCCTTGCGAAACAAACTCATATTCAGCCCAAAATATTGTGGGCTCTCCTATCTTTGCTTTCTGCTCCAGGTAGATAGAGTTGTGCTCAGTTTTATCTTCCGACAAGGTGTATTCTCGGTGAGAAGCATCTATAAATTTCACATCAAACTGTCTTGCTATATCTTTGCGTGGAAAAGGAAGCCATGCACACACAACTTCTCCATCATCTACAGCATCAGGCTTAACAGTGATAGTGTATCTAATCTTGAATGAAGTGGCGGGCAACAAAAAGTGAAAATTATTTGCACCCACCTTTTTATTTCTAAATGCATCCACTAGTAACTCATCCCTAGGCAAATCGGTTTTGGGAGCCTCAGATTTGGATAGACTCAATGCTTCAGCATTAACTCTGAAAAGATTTGGAGCTGCATTTCTAAAATATCTCTTTTCACCATCAATTATTTTATATTCAAGCGAAAGATTATTTTCCCATTCGCTAATTTGGTTATCGGTGGGCTCAAAGCCATGATTTTTTCCTATCCATTGTCTCACCTCTTCAATAGATCGATTAAAATCCATCGAAACTCTATTCATTGAATCTTTTAGAAATAGATAGTGCATCTTCTCTTCGTCACCTATTTCAATATCATTCAAAAGCGAATCTATAAGATTTGAAGCAATAGCAAAGTTACCCTCAAGCATTTGATTTTGCAGCAAATCACTACGATTCGTTTTATTGTTTGTCATACAGTTTACAAGCAATAGAGTTAGAAATGAAACAAAGATATATTTTTTCATACGATTAATCAGATAAAACAAAGATAGTGAAAAGCATCTAATTTCAAACTCTAACCTCTTGTATAATATCTAGAAGTTGTGGAAGATTTGTATAGAAATCAACCATAGAATCAAAAACCATATCTGCACCCGAATCCCACAACACTTGGGCATCAATAGGACCAGTGTTGATAGCAATTGTGAAAACTCCAGCCTTGTGAGCCGCCTCAGTGCCCAATGGTGCATTTTCGATAGCAATAGCCTGATTAGGTTTCAAATCACCACCTTTTTGCAACCCCATCAAGAATGGTTCGGGGTGTGGCTTGCCAATTTTCACATCAAAAGCTGTCACCATAGTATCAGAAGTGAAAGTGCTTGGAAAATTATCATTAAGCTTATCCAAAAGAGCTGTCTGTCCCGAACCCGTAACAAGCACAGGGAGCAAACCTCTATCTTTTACCAAATCTATTACGCTATTAGACTTATCGATTGTAGCTCCTGTGTTATATTTTTGGAAGAGCTCGGTTTTTCTTGTATAAATCTCCTTTTGTTCATCATCATTTGCAAGCCTATCTCTCTCGCGCTCAAAAATCATATTCACAGTTGCCTCAGCCACTCTACCCTCGTGCAGATAGAACTCTTCTGCCGAAGTGGTTTCAAATCCAAATTCCACCATAGTCTCTTGCCACGATTGAGCATGAGCAGGCATTGAGTTATATAACACTCCATCCATATCAAACAGAACAGCCTTTAAGTCAAAATTATTGTATCCGTTTTTAGTTAAATATTTTTTTAATAATTCAATCATATCTTTTGTTTATAAACCTATCTTTATAAAAACCGAATGACCGCTTTAAGGGCGGTCATTACGATTTTATGTTACTATAAATTGTTAGCTTCTTTTTTTAAAGCTTCTTTTTAATTGCTTCAGTTTGCGCCTCAAATCCTGGTTTCTCGAGCAGAGCAAACATATTACTCTTGTAGTCTTCTACACCTGGTTGGTCAAACGGATTAACGCCTAGCATATAGCCACTAATTCCGCAAGCCTTCTCAAAGAAATATATTAATTGACCAAGGAAGTACTCATTCAATTTTGGTATTTCAATCAAAATATTTGGCACACCCCCATCCACGTGAGCAATGCGAGTTCCAAGCTCAGCCATTTTGTTTACCTCATCAATGCGCATACCCTTCAAATAGTTTAGTCCATCAAGGTCGGCATTATCCTCGGGTATTCTCACCTCTTTGTTTGCCTCCTTAACCGAAATCACTGTTTCGAAAATACTGCGCTCGCCATCCTGAATCCATTGACCCATTGAGTGAAGGTCGGTAGTGAAATCAACCGCAGCGGGGAATATCCCTTTGCCATCTTTTCCTTCACTTTCACCATAAAGCTGTTTCCACCATTCGGCAAAATAGTGCAACTTGGGGTTGTAGTTGGCCAAGACCTCTATTTTTTTACCCTTTTTGTACAATTCGTTACGAATAGCCGCATAGATTGCAGGTGGATTTGCTTCGAATGGAACATGTTCGCCAGTTGCTTTCTCAATGTGAAGCGCACCTTCAACCAGCTTTCTGATATCTAATCCTGCAACAGCAATTGGCAATAGCCCCACAGGTGTGAGAACCGAATATCGCCCACCAACATCGTCGGGAATTACAAAAGTTTTGTATCCCTCGCTATCAGCCAACGAACGAAGTGCACCTTTGCTTGAATCAGTTACGGCAACAATTAATTTGCGCGACTCCTCAACGCCCACCTTTTCAACAAGTAGATTTTTCAGTATTCTAAAAGCTATGGCTGGCTCGGTTGTTGTTCCTGACTTTGAAATATTGATAATTCCAAATTTCTTATCAGCCAAGTAGTCAGTTAGCTCGTGTATATAGTCTTCTCCAATATTATTACCAGCATATAGTATAACTGGATTTTCTCTTTTAGATTGCAACCAATCAAAAGAGCTTGAAAGAGCATCAACAACAGCTTTAGTACCTAAGTAGCTACCACCAATGCCAACCACCACAACCGCCTCACACTTTTCGCGTAGCAAAGCAGCGGTATCCTCAATGTCCTTTAAAAACTCATCACTTAATGAAGAAGGAAGATTGACCCAACCAAGGAAGTCGTTGCCTGGGCGCGTTCCATTGTGTAGAGCCTTGTTTGCAGCAACAGCATTGTCGCTTTGAGCAAGAATCTCTTGCTCTGTTAAAGTGCCCGACACATGATTTATTACCAAATTGAATACATCCATTGTATCTAATTATATTTTTATGTTTTTAAAAATTCTCGATTAATTTTTTCACAGCCTCCTGTGGTCGCAACTTCTCATACAGTATTTCGTAGACCGTTTCTACAATAGGTATATTGAGCGTTACGTTTTTAGCCATCTCATGAATACATTTGGCACCAAAATAACCCTCTGCCACCATCTCCATCTCTAGTTGTGCCGATTTCACCGAATAACCTCTACCTATCATTGTTCCCAATGTTCTATTACGACTAAATTGCGAATATCCAGTAACAAGCATATCACCAAGATAATGTTGTTCGCTGATGCATCTATCAGTCATCGGTGCCACCGCGCTGAGCATGTTTTGCATCTCTTTTGCGCAATTAGTCATCAACACAGCCTGAAAGTTGTCGCCATATTGCAATCCCGAGCAAACGCCCGACATTATTGCATATATATTTTTCAACACAGCTGCTATTTCAATTCCCAAAACATCTGTTGAAACAGAAGTTTTTAGTATTCTCGACTCAATTGTATCGGCAAGCGCTTGAGCTTTGTCTATGTCGCTACTTGCCACCGTAAGAAATGAGAGACGCTCAAGGGCTACCTCTTCAGCATGACAAGGTCCGGAAATAACTCCAACATTGTCCTCAGGAATCTTGAAAGCCTTTAGCATATAATCGCTCAACACCAAATTGTCATTAGGAATCATGCCCTTTACGGCTGTAATCACAAACTTGTTTTGAAACACACTGTTCGATCTAATCTTCCTAAAATACTGTTTGACGTAGGGCGATGGAATAGCAATTATCACAACATCGGAGTCTTTGATAGCCTTCTCGATGTTGGAATAGAATGTTATTTGAGCAAGATTAAATTTTACATTTGTAAGATAATTGGGATTGCGCCCTAGTTTGTAAAATCCCTCAATTTGCTCATCACTTCTAATAAACCAATTGATGTGCTTTTCGTTCATCAATACGATTTTAGCTAAGGCTGTTGCCCATGTACCACCGCCAAGAATAGCAATTTTTCCGAGTGAACTCATATTTATTTTTTTAATACACTAATCAGATGCAACTTTTAATTATGCATTGATAGCGTTGTCTATCCATATTTTAACCTCATCAAGAGTAGGATTGTTCAATTCTAATTTGTGCTTTTTGTTTAATCCACACACATCTTGATGAAATTTGTTAGGGTTCAGTTCCTTCAGCATTTTCACCTCGGTGTATCCCGCTTTTTGGATTACTGGCACCCACTCTTCGGATATGCCTAGCTCTACATATTTGGCTACGCTATCCTTCTTAGCCTTACGCTCGGGGCGCATTTGTGGAAACAAAAGAACCTCTTGAATAGCTGTCTGACCTGTCAATAGCATTGTCAATCTATCCATTCCAATTCCCATTCCAGATGTTGGTGGCATACCATATTCAAGCGCTCTCACAAAGTCGTGATCAATGTACATTGCTTCGTCGTCTCCCTTCTCCGAAAGGCGCACCTGCTCTTCAAAACGTGCTAATTGATCAATCGGATCATTAAGCTCAGAGTAGGCATTACATAACTCTTTGCCATTAACCATTAGCTCGAAACGCTCCGTTAGTTCAGGATTATCACGATGACGTTTTGCCAGAGGCGACATCTCAATAGGATAATCTGTTATAAATGTAGGCTGAATATAATTTCCCTCACATTTTTCACCAAATATTTCATCTATTAGTTTGCCTTTACCCATTGTTTCATCCACCTCAATGTTAAGCTGCTTGCACACATCGCGCAACTCCTGCTCGTTCATTCCATTGATATCGATACCGGTGAATTCTTTGATTGAGTCAATCATTGTAACACGCTTGAATGGAGCTTTGAAGTCGATTTCTTTACCCCCAACTGTCACCTTTGTGGTTCCAAGAGTTTTGGTGGCTACATATTCGAGCATATTTTCGGTAAACTCCATCATCCAATGGTAGTCTTTGTAGGCAGCATAAATTTCCATTACTGTAAACTCGGGGTTGTGGGTTCTGTCCATACCCTCGTTTCGGAAATCGCGTGCAAATTCGTAAACCCCATCGAAACCACCAACAATCAACCTTTTCAGATAAAGCTCATTAGCAATACGCAAATATAGCTCAATGTCGAGCGCATTGTGGTGAGTGATGAACGGACGTGCTGCTGCACCTCCGGGGATGCTTTGCAAAATTGGGGTGTCAACCTCCAAAAAGCCAAACTGATTGATATATTCTCTCATAGCGTTGAATATTTTGGTTCGCTTGATAAATATATCTTTCACATCTTCGTTAACCACAAGGTCAACATATCGTTGACGATAACGCAATTCGGGGTCCGAAAATCTATCATAGGTCACCCCATCCTTCTCCTTAACCACGGGAAGGGGTCTAAGCGATTTTGCAAGCACAGTTAGCTCTTCGGCATGTACCGAAATCTCGCCCATTTTGGTGCGAAACACAAAACCTTTAACTCCGATAAAATCGCCAATATCAAGATGTTTTTTAAACACCGAATTATACATCTCCTTGTCTTCGCCAGGAGCTATATCGTCACGAGTTACATAAACTTGTATTCTGCCTTCAGAATCTTGCAATTCCACAAATGAAGCCTTACCCATAATACGGCGGCTCATTATACGTCCTGCAATTGTCACATAACGTTTATCTTTATCTTCATCGCTGAAGTCTTTTTTTATGTCTGTTGAATAGGCATTCACATCATACAGTGCTGCCGGATAGGGGTTTATTCCGAGTTTTCTCAACTCTTCTAAACTTTGTCTGCGGAAAATTTCCTGTTCACTAAGTTCTAAATGATGCATTTTGATATAAATTTTCTTTTTTCTCAAAAACTACCACAAAAGTACAAATAATATTGCACATTTCCATCTATATGTGTTAATTAGTTGACAAATTGACAAATACGTAGTAATTGTGCTACGCTATGCTTCGCTTCGCAAACTAAAAACTAAAAACTAAAAGTTAAAAGTGGGCTTACGCACGAATAAACCCCACTGCATAATAATCAACCATAGGTGCAGAGCACCGACATTTTTTTGAATTTCGGATTTTCGATTTATGAATTTTGAATTTGCTTACGCACGAATAATACCATAATGCCGGTGCTACGCACCTAGAATACATATTACCGATACGTGGGCTACCATAATGTCGGTGCTACGTACCTAGAATATATATGGTGTTACGTGGGCTACCATAATATCGGTGCGATGCACCTGCTTTCACTTCGATTATTATATGGTGAATCAGATATTAACGTGCGCAAGCCCACTTTTTACTTTTTACTTTTTCCCTTTTACTTTTTCCTTTGCGAAGCATTCGTGCGCAAGCCCACTTTTTCCCTTTTACTTTTTACTTTTTCCTTGCGAAGCATTCGTGCGCAAGCCAACTTTTAGTTTTTAGTTTTTAGTTTTTCACTTTTAGTTTAACAGGTTTGCAAAGATAATCATTAAAAAGATTAAATAAAATGTTTTG
>CAYFSV010000061.1:0-12656 GCA_964345815.1 uncultured Proteiniphilum sp.
TTATTTATTATCTTTGAAATCATGAACATAGTGTTAAAGAACGAAAAACATATTTATAATGTCTCTATTCGGTAAAGATTACAAATATTTTCTTGGATATGCTCTTAGTGGTGGTGGGGCAAGAGGCTTTGCTCATTTGGGCGCTTTAAAAGTGTTTGAGGAATTTGGTTTGAGACCCAATGTATTGGTTGGGACTAGTGCTGGATCCTTGGCAGGCGTTTTTTACGCAGATGGATTTAGCCCTGATGAAATTGCTGAGTTATTTCAACATAAGGATTTTAAAGATTTTGTGGAGCTAACCGTACCAAAGTCAGGCTTTTTTAAAAGTACTGGTATAAGTAAATTTCTCAAAAAGAACTTGAGGTCTTCGAAGTTTGAGCAACTTCAGATACCTTTTAAAGCAGTAGCCACTGACTGGGAAAATGGAAGGATAGGGGTCTTTTCTGAAGGTGATTCCCTGATTGATGCAGTAATAGCATCCTGTTCTGTTCCTTTAGTTTTTAAGCCAAAGATTATTCATGGTATTCCGTATGTAGACGGAGGATTATTGAAAAATTTCCCTGTATCGATTATTCGCAATGAATGCAAATTTGTTGTAGGAGTGAATGTTTCGCTAGCAATGCCGTTGCCCGAAAAAGTTAATATGAAAAATACAGCTGAAAGGGTTTTCAAGCTAATGTCTAATTCAAACACATTGGTAGATAGAAAGATGTGTGATATATTAGTTGAAACACCATCGTTTGAAAAATATTTCATGTTTGATCTTAAAAATATTAATCAAATAATGGAATTAGGATATACATCAGCCGCTGAAGCTTTTGCTAACGAAAAAGCACTACGAATAGTGAGGAGATGTAACAGATATAGTGAGCTTGAAGAAAAAGTTAGAATGAAAATAAACAAACTTAGAATTAATACTTAATTTATGACTGAAGAAAAAATATTTATATATCAGATATTGCCACGTCTTATGGGTAATACTAATATTACAAACATACAAAATGGGACGTTAGATGAGAATGGTAGTGGTAAGTTTAATGATATTTCATCGGTTCTACTAAATAAATTAAAAAAGGATGGATATACGCATATCTGGTTAATAGGAGTTTTGGCACATGCTTCAACTACTGATTACACAGAATTTGGAATTCCAAAAGAATATCCCGAAATAATAAAGGGAAAAGCTGGTTCTCCATATGCTATTAGAGATTATTATGATGTTGATCCTGATTTGGCTAATGATGTTGATAAGAGAATTGATGAGTTTGAGGCTGTTGTTGAGCGAATACATAAATCTGGGATGAAGATTATTATAGATTTTATACCTAATCATTTGGCTCGAAACTATAATTCAATTAAAAGACCTAGTAATATCGATGACTTTGGGCAAGGTGACGATGTGAATATTGGATTTTCTCCAAACAACAATTTCTTCTATTTGCCTGGACAAGAGCTGAACATAGATTTTGCGAAAGATAAATATGAGAATCCAAAATATAGAGAACTCCCAGCAAAAGCTACGGGAAATGATGTCTTTTCGAGCCAACCCTCTATCTATGATTGGTATGAAACTATTAAACTCAATTATGGAGTAGATTATTTGTCTGGTGGTGTAAAGAATTTTGATCCGATTCCCGATACATGGATTAAGATGAGAGATATCTTGTTGTTTTGGGCTAATAAAAATGTTGATGGATTTAGGTGTGATATGGCCGAAATGGTTCCACTTGAATTTTGGGAATGGGTTATTCCTCAAATAAAACAAAATAAGAATAAAATTATTTTTATAGCTGAAATATATAATCCGTCACTTTACCGTTCGTTTCTGGGCAACAATATATTTGATTATTTGTATGATAAAGTCGGTTTATATGATGTTTTGAGGGATGTGGCATGCAATGATAGGCCAGCGTCTGATATAAGTTTTACACTTAATGATGTGGGAGACATTCAGCACAAAATGCTCAACTTTATTGAAAATCATGATGAACAAAGAGTGGCATCTGAATTCTTCTTGAAAGATGGAAATAAAGCTAAATCATTGATGATTGTGTCTTCGTGTATTAACACTAATCCAGTTATGATTTATTTTGGTCAAGAATTAGGTGAGCGTGGTATGGATGAAGAGGGTTTTAGTGGATTAGATGGGCGCACTACAATATTTGATTATTGGTCTGTTGATACAGTTACTAGGTGGAATAATAATGGAAAGTGGAATTCTAGTAAGCTAACAGATGATGAGAAGAGTCTGAAGATGTTTTATTCTAAGCTAGTTTTGCTTTGCAATAGAGAGAAAGCGTTGTCTGATGGTTTGTTTTATGACCTTATGTATAACAATTATGAAAATCCCAATTTTGATTCTACCAAACACTTTGCTTTTTTGAGAGGATTTGAGCATGATCTTATGTTGATTGTCGTAAACTTTGGGGATGCCTCGGCTGAAATAACAATTGAAATTCCAGAACATGCCTTTAAGTTTTTTAATATACCATGTGGTACAGATTTAATAGCTACTCCAATGCTAACTGATTCAAGAAAGAAAGTGTCGTCTAATAAAAGTAAAGCACTAAAAGTGAATATTGATGGAAATAGTGGAGAGATATATAAAGTAGTTGCTTTATGACAACATTAAGGATTTAATTTTGTATTTTTGCAATAAATATAAAACAAGCCATATAATAAAATAAGCTGTTTAAATAAACCAATAAAATATTATTAATAGGTCATGCAAGAATTACCTTTTAAAGTTTTTTCGGGTACCAAATCTCGCTATTTTGCCGAAAAAGTTTGTGAAAGCCTAGGGTGTCCCCTTGGCAATATGATTGTAGAACATTTTGCAGATGGAGAGTTCTCTGTTTCTTATGAGGAATCAATTCGTGGGAGACAGGTTTTCCTAATTCAATCTACTTATCCAAGTTCTGATAATCTGATGGAGTTGCTCCTAATGATTGATGCAGCCAAAAGGGCATCTGCCAAATCTATAGTTGCCGTGATACCATATTTTGGATGGGCGCGTCAAGATAGGAAAGATAAGCCCCGTGTAAGCGTCGGTGCAAAGCTTATTGCGGACATGCTTGCAGCGGCTGGAATAAATAGATTGATAACAATGGACTTGCATGCCGATCAGATTCAAGGCTTCTTTGATGTTCCAGTTGATCATTTGTATGCATCAGGTGTTTTTGTTGACTATATGAAATCTTTTAATCAAGATAATTTAGTTATTGCAACCCCCGATGTGGGTGGAACTAAAAGAGCTAGTGCCTATGCTAAGTTTCTGGGTTGTCCTATGGTGATTTGTTATAAGCTCCGCAAGAAGGCAAATGAGATATCAGATATGCAAATTATAGGTGATGTAAAGGGCATGGATGTATTAATTATAGATGATATTGTTGATACAGCCGGAACTATGACTCGGGCTGCTGAGCTGATGATGAGCCACGGTGCTAACTCTGTTAGAGCAATAGCCAGTCATGCTGTGATGTCAGACCCAGCAAGTGAAAGAGTAGAGAACTCTGCCTTATCCGAGATTATATTTACTGATAGTATTCCGTATTACAAATCGTGTAGCAAAGTTAAGGTTTTATCGGTTGCTGATATGTTTGCAACTTCGATAATAAAGGTAACTAATAACGAGTCTATTAGCTCACTATATGTAGTATAAATAGAGGGTATATATTAACATGAAAAAGCCTTTAGAGAAATCTAATAGGCTTTTTTTGTTGAATATTGCAATAATATAGCAGGCTGAATATGGTAATTTAGCCTCTCGGCGAGTGCTACAAGAGTCAAATTTACTAATTTAGCCTCTCGGCGAGTGCTACAAGAGTCAAATTTACTAATTTAGCCTCTCGGCACGTGCTACAAGGGTCGAATTTACTAATTTAGCCTCTCGGCGAGTGCTACAAGGGTCGAATTTAGTAATTTAGTCTCATGTCAACTAACATAAGGCTCGAGTTCGGTAATTAAACTTCTTTCTTTGGTTTGCAAAACTCTTAAGGATGCCTATAATCTCATCAGGTAATGTGCAACAAATGACTTGATGATTATTTTAACCTTATAATATGAATTACTTGTTGTAGAATACCGAGATATATTCTTTCTTTAATCTTTTGCTTAAAATGTTTGACTTTTCAGCTCTTTTCTTCAGTTTGCTTAAATCCTTATTTAAATTCTTTCCAGCAATAAAATCATCTGATAATAATCTAATAGAAATCGATTCTTCATCTTCTTCAATTAGCTCAATAATAACTATTTGGTTTTGAATTACATTGTTTTTTGCCAATACAATAGAAATATCTGTGTCAGTACCTATTTCTGATTGAATACTATTGTATCCCATGTTTGATACCTTTATGCTTTTTATCTTGCTATCATTAGGATGTTCAACTTTTCCTTCATCATCACTAATTTTTCTACCTATTGTTTTTTTTGATTTGGACAAGAATTCAATTAGTGCTCCTGAAAAAGGATATCCTTGAACGCTTTCTACCGTAACTGAAATTATGTTTGGATCATCAAACTTTCCTTTGGTTAAGCTTGACTTATCTCCTGAGTAGTCTTCCGTTTGTATAATTAAATAATGATCGATATACTTGTAACTTCCTTCTCCTACAATCTGAGTTGATAGAGCGCCGAAGTCACTTAAATTAAATATAACTTTGTTGTTTGAGAATGAGATGGAGTCATTATTATTTTTGTAACAGCCATTAAATGATTGAGCAATTACTGGGGTGGTGGCTATTAATAAAAAAAATAACAAGATATGATTGATTATGGACTTATTCATTGTAGTTGTTTTGTGAATTGCAGTTTTAAATTAATAAGTTACAAAAATAATACTTTTAAACAACTTCGTGAAAATTATCGGGTAATAGTTTTTTACAGACAAAGGTTCAAACAGTATAGATATAAATAAAGGGTAGAAATTTTTGTTTCCTACCCTTTAGATATAATTGAATCGATATCAATTTGCTATTCAAGCAAAAAGGAGTTAGTCATCATCGCCTTGTTCTTGATATTCTTTAAGTAGTTTCTCTTGAATGTCAGAAGGAACTAGTTCGTATTCTGCAAAGCTCATCGTAAACGATGCTCTACCACCAGTAATAGAACTTAATGATGTAGAATAGTTAGACATCTCCTTGAGTGGTACACGAGCATTTAGCTTTTCAATACCTTTATCACTTTCCATTCCCATAATCATAGCTCTGCGTCCCTGAAGATCACTCATTACATCTCCCATATAATCGCTTGGAACAGATACTACTACATTGTATATAGGTTCTAGAATTTTTGGACCTGCATTTCTAAATGCTTCACTAAATGCATTGCGACCAGCTAGCATAAATGAAATCTCATTTGAATCTACAGGGTGCATTTTACCGTCATATACAATTACTCTTACATCTCGAGCATATGATCCAGTTAGCGGTCCTTGCTCCAGCCTACCCATCACTCCTTTTAATATGGCTGGCAGAAAACGAGTATCGATAGCCCCACCTACTATACTATTTACAAAAACAAGTTTGCCACCCCAGTCTAATTCTACTGTTTGTACGTCACGAGCCTGAATTTTGAATTCTTGACCATTAAATTTGTATATCTCTTGAACGGGTTGTCCCTCTGTATATGGTTCAACTATCATGTGAACTTCACCAAATTGGCCTGCTCCACCTGATTGTTTTCTATGACGATAATCTGCTTTTGATTGTTTAGTAATGGTCTCTCTATATGGAATGCGTGGCTCTATGAAATCAATTTCAATTTTGTCATTGTTCTCTAATCTCCAGCGCATTGTTTTTAGATGAAATTCACCTTGACCTGAAACAATAGTTTGCTTCAATTCTTTTGAAACCTCTATTATAAGTGATGGGTCTTCCTCTCGCATTCGAGTTAGTGCTTCACTAAGTTTTTCAGAGTTAGCTTCAAGTTTGGCTTTTACTGCTCGTCGGTATCTAGGTGCTGGATATTTGATGAAATCAAATTTGTTTTCAGCTCCTTTACCATTTAAAGTGTTTCCGGTGCGAACATCCTTAAGTTTAACAGCTGCACCGATACTACCTGCTTCTAGCTCAGTTACTTTTTCTCTAATCTGTCCTGCCACAACATACATTTGTGCCATTCTCTCTCTAGAGTTTCGGTTGCTATTAGTTAGATCATCTCCCTCTCTTATTTTTCCACTCATTACTTTAAAGTATGATACTTCGCCTATATGTGGCTCAACTGTGGTTTTGAAGAAGAACAAGCTAGTGGGTTCATTTGAATCTGGATTAATTATTTCTCCTTCCGTGTTCATGTAGCCCTCCATTTGGTTTGGTGATGGAGCCGCAATACTCAAAAAGTTCATCAAACGGTGTACTGCCATGTTCTTTTCGGCAGAAACACAAAATAGTGGAAACAAGCTACGGCTGATTAGTCCAAGTTGTATTCCTTTGATCATTTCTTCTTCTGTTAGAACACCTTGATCGAAGTATTTCTCCATTAATGTATCATCATTTTCGGCTGCTGCTTCAAGTAAAACACGATATAATTCATCAGCTCTTTCTCTCTCACTTTCAGGAATTTCTAATACATCGGGTGCATTTGCACCAGGTTTCCATTTATAATATTTTTGTTTCAGAACATCTACTATACCATCAAATGAGTCACCACTTCCAGTAGGATATTGTACAGGAACCAATTTATTGCCATAATGTTCTTTAAGGTTTGTCAATGTGTTGTCATAGTCTGCTTTGTCATGGTCTAAACTATTCATTACAAACATTATTGGCTTGTTAACCTTTTCTATTTGTCTGAATTGATTGATAGTCCCAACTTCTACACCGCTGGATGCATCTACCAGCATTACAGACATGTCCGTTACTGCTAAGGCAGAGGAAATATTTCCAGAAAAATCATCTGCTCCAGGACAATCAATCCATGTCATTAGTTTGTCTTTCCATTCGTAGGATAAAATGGTTGAGAATACTGAATATTCGTATTCTTTTTCAACTGGAAAATAGTCGCTAACTGTGTTTTGAGTTTCAATAGCACCACGTCGTTTGATAAGACCACACTCGTAAAGCATAGCTTCAGCGAGAGTGGTCTTGCCTGACCCCGAATTGCCTACTATTGCAATGTTCTTGATTTCGTTTGTTTTGTAAACTTTCATGATTGATAAAAATTTTGAGTATTTAAATTTATAAGTCTCAACAATAAGTCATCTTTATTATATGTCTGTGATAATGAAGATGTATTATTTATTTGCGATGCAAGGTACCAATTAATAGTGAAAGTGTATTGTTCACCATTTATGTTTTATAACATATTGATGACATGATTAAAACTCTGGATGTATAGTATATTAAAATGATCTATAAATAGTTGGATTTGTCCCAAAAACTATTTGATAATGTCTTTTCTTTTCCATATTTGGTATGAGTTGATTATATTTTGCCATGCAACATAAAGTCCTGGTCCAAGTGAAGATATTGGATTAAGATAGGTTTGGGCTAGCCATATTGCCAATATTGTGTTTTTCTGTCCCATTCCTTGTCCTCCTGTAATTGTTTGGTCAAATTTCTTTCCTATAATTCTGCCCACTACAAATTGTAGCAAACATATTGTGAGTGATGAAATTGCGATTAAAATCTCAATGCTATGATTATTACTTGTTTTTGTGAGTACTGAGTTTGTTACTCCTCCTAAAACTATGGTTAGTGCAATAGCCCATATATAGAGGGATAAGATTTGCATTTTCTTGACTTTGTTGTGAAGATAGGATGAGGTGCTTTGTAGCAATAGAGCTAGCAGAAAAGGTAAAACAAGTATTGGTAGTACCTTTTTCAATATGTATATGAAAGAAATAATGAACGATGAATCTATTGCCTCACCACCAAAGAGTGTAAGATACAATGGTGCAATAAAAGCTAATAGTAGATTACTTAATAAAGTTAATGCTGTGGTAGATGCAACATTGCCACCAAGTAGGTTTACAACTACCGGTGCAGAAGTAGCGGTTGGTGCCAAAACACAAATTATAGTGGCTTGTGCTAGTGTTTCGTTGATATTTTTTAGTAAGAGATACAATACAAAGCTTCCCACATATTGAAAAAGAAT
Source organism: uncultured Proteiniphilum sp. (assembly GCA_964345815.1). GTDB lineage: Bacteria > Bacteroidota > Bacteroidia > Bacteroidales > Dysgonomonadaceae > Petrimonas. The sequence continues at coordinate 8,095 of CAYFSV010000061.1, forward strand.
TAACCACAGGTGTAATTTATTAAATTTGATATCCTTCAATGAAATTTTGCTATAAGTTATAAACAGCATTATAGCAAGAAAATAGGGTGTCAAATTCGATAAATTAGCCAAATATTTGTGGAGTACAATACCTATAATCATTGCTATAGGTAGCAAGTATGTTTGGATTGTCTTTTGCATCTAGCTGATATGAGGATAAAAAAAGGCTATGAATTTATAAACTTTTTGACTACATCGTACGTCTCCTTTTTTGCTCTATCAAAATCGTCATTCTCAATAATAATATCAAATTGTGATGCAAAACTCATCTCGTGTTCAGCCTTAGCAAGCCTGTTTTCAATTACTTGTGGCGTATCAGTACCTCTTTTTTCAAGTCTTTGTCTTAATGCCTGCACCGAGGGAGGCATTATAAATATAGCCAATGCACGTTCTCCATATATTTTTTTTACGTTCAATCCTCCCACATAATCTATATCAAAAACCACATTTTTGCCACTTTCTAAAATATCATCTACGTTACTTTTAAGAGTTCCGTAGAACCTGTCATGATAAACTTCTTCGTATTCGATGAAATCATTGTTTGCTATTTTTTCTTTAAACTCTTGAGAAGTTATAAAGAAGTATTCTACTCCATTTTTTTCATCGCCACGTGGTGGCCTGCTCGTTGCAGATATAGAAAACTGCAAATTTAAATCTAACTCAAGTAGATATCTAACTAAAGTGGACTTTCCTGTTCCAGAAGGTGCAGAAAAAATAATTAATTTACTCATGTCTTTATCTATGTATTTCTATGCTAAAGAATATTTAGTATTTGCTCTTTGATTTGTTCAAGTTCATCTTTCATTTGAACAACAATGCGTTGCATCTCAAAATGATTGGATTTTGATCCCAAAGTATTGATCTCCCTCCCAATTTCTTGAGTTATAAAACCTAGTTTTTTTCCTTGTGACTTTTCTTCGTTAAGTGTCTGTATAAAATAATCTAGATGATTTAATAGCCTTGTCTTTTCTTCGTTTATATCTAGTCTTTCAACATAGAAAATCATCTCTTGTTCAAATCTATTGTTGTCATAATCAATACCCTCAAGGTGAGATAGATTGTCATAGATGCGTGTTTTTATTTTTTCTATTCTTTCGCTTTCATAAGGAGTAATGCTTGATAACAAACTACGGATATTTTCAATATTTGAAACCATAACATTTTTGAGCATCTCTCCCTCTTGTATTCTAAAGTTAATTAGATTATCAATTGCTATGTCAACAGCTTCTTCTATTTTATTCCATTCTTGTTCATCTATTTCTTCAATATCTTGTTTCATTACATCGGGTAGACGAAGTAGAGTAGAGAGCCAATCATTTGGTTTTTCTATATTCAACTCGTTTGACATATGTGTAAGCTCATCAAAGTATTGCTTTACCACACTATAATCTATTTTTGATGTGACATCTTTAGATATGTGCTCTAGATGAAATGATAAATCTACTTTGCCTCTTTCGATTCTCTTGGCTAAGTGATTTCTGAGACTAATTTCCTTATCTCTGTATATTAGTGGAATTCTGGTAAACAAATCAAACTGTCTACTATTTAAGGATTTTACCTCAATAGTTACTTTCCTATTAGGCAACTCAACCACGGCTTTGCCGTATCCTGTCATTGAATAAATCATGTTTTTACTTTTTTGCAAAGGTAGCGAAAATCATTGATAAACAAAAAAGCCACCTCAAAGGGTGGCTTTTTAATTTGTTTTTGATGATTACTATTCTTCTTCAGTTTCATTCTCGGTAGGAACAATAAGTTTGTATCCCTTACCGTGAATATTAATAATCTCAATATTGGGCTCTGGTTTCAATAGCTTACGTAGTTTTGTTATGTAAACGTCCATGCTACGAGCATTGAAATATGTATCTTCTTCCCAAATTTGTTTTAGAGCATGATTGCGCTCCAAAATGTCATTTGCATGTGCGCTAAGTAGTGATAGTAGTTCAGATTCTTTGGTAGTTAGCTTGGTTTCAATATCTCCAATTTTTAGAATCTGTTTTTGAGTATCAAAAGTCATTGTTCCAAACTTATAAAGTTGTTGTTCTTTTGATTTTTTTCCTTTTACTCTGCGAATAATAGCTTCAATACGGAAAACCAATTCTTCCATGCTGAATGGCTTTGTAATATAGTCATCAGCACCAGCTTTGAAACCTTCAAGAATGTCATCTTTCATGTTTTTAGCTGTTAGAAAAATTACTGGTACTTCAGTATTCACACTCCTAATTTCCTTAACCAGAGTCACACCATCTTTCTTAGGCATCATTACGTCAACTATGCACAAATCGTACTTAGTCTTCACAAATCCTTTGAACCCAGCTTCTCCATCAGGAAATAAGTCGGTTTCAAATCCTTTAGCTTGAAGATATTCTCTAAGCAACATACCTAGATTTTCATCATCTTCACATAAAAATAGTTTTAATTTTTCTTCCATCATCATTTTTGTGTTATTGTGGGTAAACTAATAATAAATTTTGTTCCTTTATTCAATTCGCTCTCTGCACGTATTGTTCCATTCAAATCCGTTATAATTTTCTTTACATATGCAAGTCCTAATCCAAACCCTTTAACATCGTGAAGGTTACCTGTCGTAACTCTATAGAACTTATCGAAAATTTTCTTTACATCTTCTTTCTTCATGCCTATTCCATTATCCTCAACCGATATTATTATTTTATTTCCTTCATTTCTAGTTCTCATCATCAGCAGTGGCGAAATATCTTCTCTTTTATACTTTAGAGCATTATCAAGTAGATTGAACAATACATTTGTAAAATGCATCTCGTCTATATTGGCAGACGATTCTTCGGCTTGCAAATCTATGTCAAGCTTGCCGTTAAACTTCTCAACCTTCAATACGTGAGTATTTGCTACAGTTACAATTATATCATTTATATCAGCCACTTTCATTTTAAGAGTGGTTTTTTGTTTATCAAAAAGAGACATTTGTAAAACTTTTTCCACTTGAAAACTCAAACGTTTTGTCTCGTCATTTATAACTCCAGTGACATGCTTAAACACTTCCGGTGATTTTGTAATAGAAACATCTCGTAGCATTTGTGATGCTAGCGAAATTGTTGAAACTGGCGTCTTGAGTTCATGAGTCATATTATTTATAAAGTCATTCTTCATTTCTGATAATCTTTTTTGCCTGAAAAGATTAGCGATAGTGAATATAAATGTCACCAAAAGAATAAATGTAAATATTATAGAAGGCATAAAGAATGAAATTTCACTATAAACAAAGTCTCTTTTTGTAGGAAAATAGACCTTTAGCTTATTAAGCTTCGAGGGTGAGTCGTTTGGAAACAGAATTTGAGTGTATATGGAACTTCCATCTTTATTTGAAAATCCAGGAGAAGAATATACGATTCTGTTGTTGTAATCTATTACTTGAAAGCTGTATGGTACATTCAGAGCGCTATTTAATAGCTCCGAACGTATGTACTTATCCAAGTCATAAAAGTTTATTCTCTCCTCAATTGGCTCATTACTTGATCGATATAATATCTTTAATATTACTTCATTAAGCAATCCTTGTTCATATAAATATCTTCTTGATAATGATTGCTGTAAATCGTATGAAGTTTTTGATATAGAGCTTGCATTACTTCTAGATGATAAAAACACCCTGCCTTTGACAGTTTGACTAATTGAACTTTGATTATGAATAATCTGCTCTATTTTTGATTCTTCATCATCATGCTGAGTTATAGACGAGTGAGATTGTCTTGAGACAATCCCTGTAGTTGTATTTTGTTGTGAATAATTGGAATATCTACTTTCCGATTCTCTCATATCTTCTTCCAGAAAACGAAGCGTTTGATCTTGCTCTAAATCTCTCGCAACATTTATAAGACTTCGCTTAACCATTTCATTGAATTGGTCAGTTCTCAAAGACATGCTAGTCTTCATATATCTAACTTGAAGAAAAAGCAACGAGAAAAAAGCTATAATCATAACTGCCGCAAGAAGCCATATTGTTGATTTTTTCATATCTTTTTTTACTTATCTTCGATTTATTACTACAATTTAAAAGATCATTTCAGTCTCCAAATTTAACAAATAAATTGCTCGTTTGTTTAACATTTATCTCCGAATTTATAAAATCAGCTAAAAAAACAGGCTATTTAATATTGTTTATGCTAAAAAGCGGGGTTTTAAACTTTACTTTGCATCGGGTTTGTGTTTAATTTATCATAATAATGGATTAAACAACGTGATATAAAAAGAGATCACAGGTTAAAAATGTAACATAAAACCACCTGTATATTAATTTGAAATTAGGTTACATGGAGTTTTTTTTGATTCAATTTGAATGTAGAGTGATAGTATAATCTTTGTATTTAGAGATTTTCCTAACAATAGCTGCTATCGCACAATCTTAAATAATTAATATATACTGATGTGTATGCCTAAACGTGACTTCGAAGATAAATAAACTCTTAGGAAAGCTAAAAAATAAGTTTAATCATATATATTTCTTGTAGAGAAGAATATATAGCAATAAGAATTCTCTAGTATAT
>CAYFSV010000062.1:0-12414 GCA_964345815.1 uncultured Proteiniphilum sp.
TTCTTTGGTTGGACGGCGGTTGGGTTGCAGCCCCACGTCAGGATATTGATATGGACAACATCGCAAATAATGTTAGAAAAAATCAACCAGGAATCCTTATCGTTGACAGAACAATTAAGGGAAAACACGAAAATTATCAAACACCTGAGCGTTCTATCCCCGAAAAACAAATGTCACACCCTTGGGAAAGCTGTATCACATTGAGCAACGATTGGGGATGGGTACCTAATGCACCTTACAAATCGCCACAAACTGTTATCAATATTTTATCAGAAATTACGGCCAAAGGTGGCTGTTTGCTTCTTGGTGTTGGTCCCACGGCCAAAGGAATAATCGAACAGGAGGCTGTTGTTATTCTTGAAAAAGTTGGAGAATGGCTCAAAGTTAATGGTGAAGGAATATATAACACTCGAATAACTCCAAATTACAATAGTGGCAACACATGGTTTACAGCCAACAAAGATGGCAAAACACTTTATGCTATTTATTCGCTTCCCGAAAATGAACAACTTCCGGCAACTCTTGAATGGGAAGGCAATACACCTAAAAAAGGGGCAAAAATGACACTGTTTCAAAACAAAAAAAGATTGAAATGGAAAACAGTCGGCGATAAAACCATCGTAACACTTCCGAAAAATTTGAAGCAAGAACCTTTAGTTTTATCGTTTAATGTGAAATAGAGATGAAATATCAAATCCTGACTTTCTTACTGCTCATTTTGCAAACCAACTTGTTTGCTCAACAAAACTATAAAGATGCAACTCTCCCATTAGAAGAGAGAGTTGCTGATTTGTTATCACGCATGACTATTCAAGAAAAAGTTGGACAATTGTGCTCACCGCTTGGATGGGAAATGTACACAAAGACGAATAATCAGGTTAATATCTCTGACTCATTTATTAGTTTAATGTCAGAAGTTCAACCAGGCACGTTCTGGGCTACACTTCGTGCTGATCCTTGGACAAAAAAAACAATAAAAACGGGACTAACCCCAGAGCTTGCTGCAGAAGCATTGAATAAGTTACAAAAGTATGCAGTAGAAGAGACTAGACTTGGCATTCCTTTATTTTTTGCCGAAGAGTGTCCTCACGGGCATATGGCAATAGGCACTACCGTATTTCCCACTTCAATTGGACAGGCTAGCACATGGAATAGGAAATTGATTGAAGAGATGGCTTCAGCAATATCACTTGAAGTGCGTTCGCAAGGGGCGCATATCTCCTATGGCCCTGTGCTTGACTTAGCAAGAGACCCACGATGGTCACGAGTAGAAGAGACTTTTGGGGAAGATCCAGTTTTAACTGGCATTTTGGGTAGTGCATTCGTCAAAGGCCTTCAAGGAGATGATTTCTTGGATGGCAAGCACACCTACTCTACGTTAAAACACTTTGCAGCTTATGGAATACCTGTTGGTGGGCATAACGGACAGAAGTCCACTATCGGTATGCGCGAATTGTTCTCTGACCACTTACTTCCATTTCGCATGGCAGTAGAAGCAGGTGCTAAAACAATAATGACTTCATACAATTCAATAGATGGTATTCCTGCAACTGCACACTCGTATCTTATTACAGAAGTGTTGAAGAAACAATGGGGATTTGATGGATTCCTATTTTCAGACTTGGGAAGTATCGAAGGAATCGCAACAACTCACCGTGTAGCTGCAGATATAAAAGGTGCAGCATCTATGGCACTAAATGCAGGGGTTGAAGTTGACTTAGGTGGTAATGCATATGGCAAGAACTTATCAACAGCTCTGGCAGAAGGTTTGATTACAGAACAAACTTTGGACAAAGCTGTAGCAAATGTTCTGAGACTGAAGTTCAAGATGGGATTATTTGAGAACCCATATGTTTCAGTAAACGAGGCAAAAAATATTGTAGCCAATAGCGAGCATAAATCTTTAGCCCTTAGGGTAGCTCGCGAAAGTATAGTTTTATTAAAGAACGATAATAATATCCTACCGCTTTCAAAAAACATAGGTTCAATAGCAGTAATAGGACCCAATGCAGACAATGTTTACAACCAATTGGGAGATTATACAGCACCTCAGAGCTTAGAAAGAATAAGCACCGTACTGAAAGGAATAAAAGAAGTTGTATCCCCCAACACGGTTGTAAGATACGCCAAAGGGTGCGCAATACGTGACACAACTGAACATAACATCGGAGAAGCAATAGAAATTGCAAAAAGCTCTGATGTCACTATATTAGTTTTAGGTGGATCAAGTGCTAGAGATTTCAAAACAGAATATATTGACAGTGGAGCCGCCCAGGTTAGTTCAGACAAATCAGATATAACCCCAGATATGGATTCGGGAGAGGGTTATGACAGAAGTACACTTAAGTTATTGGGGCTTCAAGAAGAACTATTGGAGGCTGTAATTAACACGGGCAAACCCGTCATAGTAATATATATTGAGGGAAGACCATTAGATATGAATATTGCATCTCAAAAGGCAAATGCTCTTCTTACTGCATGGTACCCAGGACAAGAAGGAGGTATTGCAATAGCAGATATTATTTTTGGGAACTATAATCCCGCAGGTCGATTACCTATAAGTATCCCCCGAAGTGTTGGGCAACTACCCATTTACTATTCACTAGGCAAACAATCAAACTATGTTGAAGAATCAGGCACCCCACTCTACTCCTTCGGTTATGGAATGAGCTACACCAACTTTGAATATGATAAATTAGCAATAAACCAAAAGGATGATATTATAAATGTTTCATGCAAAGTTAAGAATGTTGGCAATCATGATGGAGACGAAGTAATACAATTATACTTAAGAGATAATGTTAGTTCAGTTTATACTCCACCAATTCAGTTAAAGGATTTTGAAAAGGTCTTTATTAAGAAAGGCGAGTCAAAAATTATAAACTTCACACTAAAACCTCAACATTTAACTCTATACAATATAGAGATGAAGGAAACTGTGGAGCCGGGTGAGTTTACTGTTATGATAGGTAGCTCCTCTGACAACATCAAACTAAGAGGAAGTTTCACAATTAAGTAATAACCTAAATAACGATTTCAACAATAGCCCCTCATTATTACACTTAACGTTTATTTAAATAAAAATTTCTTTAATGTCCGCATATTGTTGTAATTTTGTCAACAGTAAAAGAACATTCACATATTAAATAAACAACTTATTATGAGCTTTTTGACAAACGAAAAACTTACAATTGTCGGTGCAGCCGGCATGATTGGATCAAACATGGCACAAACTGCTGCTATGATGCGTTTAACTCCAAACATTTGTCTTTACGACCCATTTGCTTTAGGACTTGAAGGAGTTTCTGAGGAGATGCGTCACTGTGGTTTTGAAGGCGTAAACTTCACCTTCACTACCGACATCAAAGAGGCATTCACCGATACTAAGTATATGATTTCTTCGGGTGGTGCACCTCGCAAGGATGGTATGACACGTGAAGACCTTTTGAAAGGTAATGCAGAAATTGCAGCTCAACTAGGTAAAGATATCAAAACATACTGCCCAGATCTTAAGCACTTGACAGTTATCTTTAACCCAGCCGACATCACTGGCTTAGTAGCTCTTATCCACTCTGGATTGAAACCATCATGCGTTACAACTCTTGCTGGACTAGACAGCACACGTTTGCAAAGCGAATTGGCAAAACACTTTGGTGTAAATCAAAGCCAAGTTACCAATACTCGCACTTATGGTGGACATGGCGAGCAAATGGCAGTATTTGCTTCAACTGCACAAGTTGATGGCAAACCACTAACCGATCTTATCGGAACTGATGCTCTAACAAACGAAGATTGGGAAGCATTGAAAACTAGAGTTACAAAAGGTGGTGCAAGCATCATCAAATTACGTGGTCGTTCATCATTCCAAAGCCCATCATACGTTTCTGTTGAAATGATTCGTGCAGCAATGGGTGGCGACAAATTCCGTTGGCCTTCTGGTTGCTATGTAAATACACCAGAATTCCCACAAATCATGATGGCTATGGAAACAGACATCACAAAAGATGGCGTAGTTATCAATGAAACCAAAGGAACAGATAGCGAAATGGCAGCATTGAAAGAGAGCTATTCTCACCTTGCCAAGCTTCGCGACGAAGTTATCGAAATGGGAATCATCCCAGCACTAGAAGATTGGAAAACTGTAAACCCAAATCTATAGTATTTCGACAATATATTTAATAAAAAAACTCCAGAATTAAATTTCTGGAGTTTTTTTATTATCAATTTGCAAAATAGAACCTACAATAAGCTCCAAGCAACCGTTAAACCTGCCATCACGATGGAAACCATACTCATAAGCTTTATAAGAATATTGAGAGATGGTCCCGAAGTATCTTTAAATGGATCACCTACAGTATCACCCACTACAGTAGCTTTATGAGCTTCACTACCCTTTCCACCCATATTGCCCTCTTCAATATATTTCTTTGCATTATCCCATGCTCCACCAGCATTAGCCATAAAAACTGCAAGCACAAAACCTGATCCCAAAGCACCAGCAAGTAAGCCCATTACACCTGCCACGCCCAACAGAACTCCCACTATAATAGGAGTTGCAATTGCAAGCAAAGAGGGGAACAACATTTCCCTTTGAGCACCTTTTGTTGATATTTCAACGCATCTTGCGTAATCTGGTGTTCCTTCGCCAGTCAGAATACCCTTTATCTCCCTAAACTGGCGACGCACCTCCTCCACCATCAACTGTGCTGCACGTCCCACAGCATTCATAGTTAACCCAGTAAACAAAAACGACATCATCGCCCCTATAAAAACACCAACAATCACCTTAGGATTCATCAATGTAACCTGGAAGTAATTCATAAAGTCCACAAAACTAGCTTTAGCAACCTCAACAGTTTCACCGTTTGCAAACTCCAAAATATTATCACCAAGTCTAATCATTCCAATTCTAATTTCTTCCATATACGAAGCCATCAATGCTAGTCCCGTCAAAGCAGCCGAGCCAATAGCAAAACCTTTGCCCGTTGCAGCTGTAGTGTTTCCAAGAGCATCTAAAGAATCAGTTCGTTTCCTCACCTCAGGCTCCAATCCACTCATCTCTGCATTGCCACCAGCATTGTCGGCAATTGGTCCATATGCGTCAGTTGCAAGTGTAATACCCAAAGTAGAAAGCATACCAACAGCGGCAATAGCCACACCATATAATCCAAGGCTTAATCCACGAGCAGTATGCATAACCTCAACATCAAATCTAATTGCACTCAAATAAGATATTATAATAGCCAATACTATAGAAATGACAGGAATTGCAGTAGAAACCATACCCGTGCCAACTCCCGAAATAATAACTGTTGCAGGACCAGTTTCAGCACTGCGAGCAATATCTTTTGTAGGCTTAAACGAATGCGATGTAAAATATTCAGTAGCCTGCCCAATTACAATCCCAGCTAGCAAGCCAGCAATTACCGAGAATGAGAGCCCAACCCAGTTCTCAAACTTCAAAAAATAAAACACAAGAAAAGTAGCCACCGCAATCAAAGCAGCACTAGTATTAACACCTCTATTCAAAGCACTCATTAGCTCCTTCATAGATGCATTTTCTTTGGTTCGAACTAAAAATATTCCCAAAATAGATAGAAACACACCAATTGCTGCAATAAGCATCGGAGCAAAAACAGCCTTCAGTTGCATTTCAGGATGAAGCACAAATGCAGATGCACCCAATGCAGCAGTTGACAATATCGAACCACAATAAGACTCATATAGGTCAGCCCCCATCCCAGCAACATCACCCACATTGTCACCCACATTATCAGCAATTGTGGCAGGATTGCGAGGATCATCTTCAGGAATACCAGCCTCAACCTTTCCCACAAGGTCGGCACCAACATCAGCCGCTTTGGTATAAATTCCCCCTCCCACCCGTGCAAACAATGCCTGCGTAGAAGCCCCCATACCAAACGTAAGCATAGTAGTGGTAATCAAAATTAGTTTGTGCCCAGTGTCAGCATCCTGAATAAAATAATCAAGAACAAGATACCAAACAGAAATATCGAGTAGAGCAAGACCAACAACCACAAGCCCCATCACCGCCCCCGATCTAAAAGCAACTTGCAAACCACTATTAAGCGATGTGCGAGCAGCATTGGCAGTTCGGGCAGATGCATAAGTTGCAGTTTTCATACCAAAAAAGCCAGCTAGAGCAGAAAAAAATCCACCAGTGATAAATGCAAACGGAACCCACCCATTTTGCAAGCCAAAATATGCCATTACGCCAAAAATAACAGCTAGGATGATAAACACGATTGCAACAACTTTATATTGTTGTTTGAGATAAGACATGGCACCATCACGAACATGCATGGCAATGGTTTTCATTTTATCGGTACCCTCACTTTGTTTCATCATATTCTTAAAGAAATAATAAGCAAAGCCCAAGGCAAACAATGAGGCAATTGGAACAAGATAGAAATAAGTCATAGGACAATATGTTTTTTGGTTAATAACTTCCAATATCATGTGGCATAAAACTATAAAAAAAGTACGACAAATGATTATATTTCATGTAAATATTATCACACAACGTAACATTTTATATATTTGATTGCCTAATCTAGTTATAAATCAAAACATTTTAGATGTATCTTTGTTTAAATTAATCGATTTCATTTTTAATTATATAAGTAAGTATGAAGAATTTACATTTTGACACATTGCAAGTTCATGCAGGACAACAGCCCGACCCAGTTGAAGGAACAAGGGTGACACCAATACATCAATCTACAGCATTTGTTTTTAAAAATGCAGAGCACGGTGCAAATCTTTTTGGATTAAGAGAATTTGGCAACATTTACACTCGCCTTCAAAACCCCACAACAGATGTTTTTGAGAAACGAATGGCAGCCTTAGAAAAGGGAGTAGCAGCTCTAGCAACTGGATCAGGACAATCAGCAGAATTTATCGTTATCAATAATATTGCCAAAGCGGGCGACAACATCGTTACTGCACCATATCTTTATGGAGGCACCTACAATCTTTTCAAAGTATCACTTGCAAGACTAGGAATTGATTTCAGATTTGCAGAAGATGATAGCGCCGATAGCCTAGAAAAGCTTATCGACGACAATACCAAAGGAATTTATCTAGAAATGATTGGTAATCCTGAATACAACATACCCGATTTTGAAAAGATAGTTGCAATGGCACGTAAGCACGATGTGCCTGTTATTGTTGACAACACATTCGGACAAGGAGGATATCTGTTCAACCCAATTGAGTGGGGTGCAAACGTAGTGGTGCACTCAGCCACCAAATGGATTGGCGGACATGGCACCTCAATGGGAGGAATCATTATCGACGGAGGAAACTATAATTGGGGCAATGGAAAATATCCTGAGTTTAGCGAACCATCTGAAGGATATCATGGACTAAATTTCTGGGAAACATTTGGTGATAAATCACCCTTTGGCAACATAGCATTTGCAATCAGATGTCGAGTTGAAGGATTAAGAGATTTTGGTCCTGCAATCAGCCCGTTCAACTCCTTTATGATGCTTCAAGGCTTAGAAACACTATCATTACGCTCCGAGCGAATCAATTACAATGCATTGGAAATTGCTAAATGGCTCGAAGCACATCCAAAAGTTGAGAAAGTAAATTATCCTGGTCTTGAGAGCAACAAATATCACAGCCTTGCTAAAAAATATCTCAAAAATGGAGGTTTTGGTGGTGTGCTTTCATTCTTTATAAAAGGTGATGAAAAGCAAACAGCTACCGTAATCGACAACCTAGAGTGGATTAGTCACGTGGCAAACGTAGGTGATGCCAAAACACTAATCATTCATCCAGCCACTACCACTCACGAGCAACTTTCTAAAGAAGCACAACTTGCAGCTGGCGTTCATCCAAATATGTTACGTCTATCACTTGGAATCGAACATATTGATGATATCAAAGAAGAATTAGAACAAGCTTTAGCCAAGTTATAAGGCACAATGCAAATTATATAAAACATATTTAAGCAAAGAGCGTGTAGAGAATTTAAAAAACTCCTACACGCTCTTTCTATATCCTATATGGTTTAATTTTCTCTTATAACCTCTCTAATCGCCTTTTGATCTTGCACAATTATTCTCAATTCTTGTTCAAGGTCAACCCTACTAACCTCCATATCCTCAATTTCCACACGCTGCCAAATCTCTTCCACCCATCTATTTTGGTCAGTTCCAAACTCGTCAACAGCCTGAAACCATCTAAGATAAAGAAATTTTGAGCCCGCCAGTCTCAAATGAAGTGGATTATCTTTACCTATTTGCGTACGATTAAATGAATGACGAATCTCCTCAGTGTATATTGAGTCCCCATCAAGCCTAAACTTGCCATCCACAGTAATCATAGCACCCTTTTCCGTTGTCATAAAGTTGAAAAATCGTCCATCTTCACAAATCATCTTAAACATACCTCTGGGCATTCGCTTATAACCCTCCTCGTTGCTATTGTGAACAGCTTTCACCTCCCACAATCCAAACATACGATGAGCCGTTTCACTCTTCAGCCCACTTTTTGATGCACCACAGCTTATTAGCAAAGCAGCCATCAATCCAATAATTGAAAATTTAAAAAGCTTGGTATTCATGATTGATATTATTTATGATTATTAAAAACTCACTTACTCAACTACAAATATAAGATTTTTCTAGATATACACAACTTTTATGATAATTTATTTTATGTCAAGATGGTCCTATTAACAAATTAGAGCTTTGTAGCACATACCGAGAGGCTAAATTACAAAACCCAACATACAAAAAAGAGGCATCCAAAATTAATTGAACACCTCCTTGCATTAATTTAAGAACTAAGCTCTACTCACTTATATCCATTTCATCAATCAAATGAGTAGCCCCCATATATTTGTCAATAACAAACAACACATATCTAACATCCACAATGATACTACGCTGATAGTCGGGTAAATACTGAATATCTCCCCCTACTCCTTCCCAGTTGCGATCAAAGTTGATGCCAATCAGTTCGCCATCAGCATTTAGCAATGGGCTTCCCGAGTTGCCACCAGTGCTATGAGTTGATGCTGCAATTGCCACAGGCATGCGTCCATCTTGCATAGCATATCTGCCAAAATCTTTATTCTTATACAGTTCTTTTAGCTTATCAGGAACAACAAATTCCCAATTTTCTGCATCCTCTTTTTCCATCACACCATCTAGAGTGGTTTGAAAATCATAATATACAGCATCCGAAGGCTTATATCCTTTCAGTTGCCCATAAGCTAGTCTTATAGTAAGATTGGCATCGGGCGCATAAGCTGTCAAGCCATCCATTTCTAGGATTCCCTCTAAGTACTTTTTACGAGCCAAGCTAAACGCATTGTTATACGAGCTCTGCTTCTCTCGAAGTTGTGCAGCCTCAGCCCTAACCGATTTTGCAAACAGAAACATAGGATCGTTCACCAACTTATCAACCGTTGGGTTTTTGGCAAATTTCTCTATATTCGTTTTACTAGCAAATAGCGAGTTATCAAATATAAAATCCACAAAACTATCCACATCACCATCAAAACTATTATACAGCTCCTTTATATATTCAGGCAAGTCGTTCTTAGAAACATTGCTAGTATATGCATCAATCATAGCTTTAGCCACCTTGCGGTCAACATTGGGATTATAATCCTTATTTGCAAATTTCTCATAGTCTGACATCAATCTGTAACTATAATCCACAATTTTCTCTTTATCATTCTCTTCAATTGCTTTAGCAAGCAAGTCGGCACCAGCCGTTGGCACATTTGCAAACTCAATTCCCCTTGTGATAGCCTCCAAAAGATAAGTACTTCTTTTACGATACTCTGCCCTATCAGCAATAATCGATTGAATAGAATTTATAGCATCAACATACTCGAGCCTATTGTTTTCTGTAGCCCAATCAATCACCCTATTCTGTTGCTCAAGTTTGGTGCCCACAAAGTCTCTCATATCTGTTGCCCAATTCGAGCCCATAGCTCTTTTGTATGCATTTGTGGAACCAGAATATTTTGAAGCATACTGAATTTTAACGTGTGGATCAGCCAACATCTCCTCAAGCATAGTCTCTTGACGCACCTTACGCATATTTATCAAGATATCGTTATCAATATCACGTCTTTCCTCCACTTCCCACGAAGTGTAAAATTTATTTGTGGTGCCCGGAAAACCCATCATCATCACAAAGTCATTCTCATTTGTTCCTTTAGTAGAAATTGTCAACCAACGCTTTGGCTTCAAAGGCACATTATCGGCTGAATAAGTAGCCGGATTACCATCCTTATCGGCATAAATTCTAAAAACTGAAAAATCACCAGTATGTCTAGGCCATGTCCAGTTGTCAGTATCAGCACCATATTTACCTATAGAGCTTGGAGGAGCAGCAACTAAGCGAACGTCAGAATATATTTTCTTTATAAACATAAAGTATTGGTTACCCTCAAAAAAGTGCTTAATTTCAACATCCATCCCAGCATTTTCTTTAAGGAAATCCTCACCTACTTTCTCAATTGCAATTCGTTTCAGATATGAGGGCGACATATACAGCACTCCATCTTTGTCTTGCTCTTTGTCGCGTTCAAGGGCATTTTTCACAAAATCAGTAACCTCTTCAATTCTGTCAACAAAAGTAACGGTTAGCCCTGGATTGGGCAACTCCTCATCAAGCCCCATAGCCCAAAATCCATCCTCAAGATAGTTATGCTCTAAAGAACTATGATTTTGAATCTGTCCATAACCACAGTGATGGTTTGTGAGCACAAGCCCCTGCGAAGAAATAACCTCACCCGTACATCCACCACCAAACTGCACAACCGCATCCTTTATCGACGAGCCATCAGGATTATAAATATCATAATCCTCAAGCTTAAGTCCCATTTCTTGCATTTCCGATAGTTTTTGTTTCTTCAGCAAATGCAACATCCACATCCCCTCATCCGCCTTTGCAATCGTTCCCGAAAGTACAATTAGCAGAGAGAGTAAAATCTTTTTAAATGACATATTATTTATATTATTTTAATTAAAGTATTAAACAAAACCATCACCATACTTAAACTTAACCTCAGTAACAAAGTGCTTTATACGCTGTTCTTCTTCTTTTTTACAAATCAGAAGTGAGTTTTCAGACTCAGCCACGATATATCCCTCTAGCCCCTGAATCACCACAACTTTATTGTCACTCATCGTCACCACATTATCAGAGCTATCAAAAAAGAGAGTTTTGCTATTAAAGCTAACATTTTCATCATCATCCTTTTCCGACACCTCATACAAGGCACCCCAAGTACCCAAATCAGACCATCCAAAGTCAGAGCCTATTACATACACATTATCAGCCTTTTCCAAAATTCCATAGTCAATAGATATATTTGGACAAAAAGGAAACGCCTCATCAATAAACTCCTTCTCCTGAGGAGTATTAAACTTATCCTTCCCCTCATTCATCTTATTGTATATATCAGGCAAATGCTCCTTAAATGAATCAATTATAGTTTGCACATTCCACAGAAATATACCCGAATTCCATACAAACTCGCCACTTTCATAAAACACCTTTGCAAGATCTATATTTGGTTTCTCGGTAAATGTTTTCACCTTATTGATACCATCAATATTCTCCTTGCTCTCTTGTATATATCCATAACCAGTTTCAGGACGACTTGGAGTAATGCCCAAAGTAAGCAAAGAGGGATTTTTTTCAACAAATTGCAATCCACGTTCAATTTCTTTCAAAAACAAATCCTCTTTCAAAATAAGGTGGTCCGAAGGAGCCACTATAATGTTAGCAGTTGGATCTTTGGCATAAATATGAAAAGCAGCATAAGCAATTGCCGGAGCAGTATTTCTGCGAAGAGGTTCTTTCAAGATTTGGTTATCCGCAAGCTTAGGCAATTGTTCTTTAGTCATCTCCGCATATGAGTCATTCGTAACAATATATATGTTCTCAATGGGAATTAGTTTTTCAAATCTATCAAACGTTGTTTGCAACAGTGATCGACCTGTACCAAAGAAATCGAGGAATTGTTTGGGCCTCTCCTCTCTACTAAAAGGCCAAAAGCGGCTTCCAACGCCACCACTCATAATTACGCAATAGTTGTTATTGTTTCTCATCAACAAACAGATTAAATATGTGAGTAAATAATATACGGTTCAAAAATCATAATCAACCAACATAATAGTCAATTATGCTCAAATTGATAACATTCTCATATTAGTATATGTTTATTATCAAATACTAATAAACAGATAAAGATAAGCATAAAATCTAAGCTGAAATAAAAAACATTGCATGTTTTAGAAAAAAAGCAACAAACTATTTCATTATATAAAATAATTGTGTACTTTTGCACTCGCGTTAGAGCAATGCCCAGATGGCGGAATTGGTAGACGCGTTGGTCTCAAACACCAATGGATG
>CAYFSV010000063.1:0-12403 GCA_964345815.1 uncultured Proteiniphilum sp.
CCCGTCTTCCGCTCTTTAATAATCAAATCGCTTTGAACCGAAAGGTTTGAAGCGATTTTTGTTTACACACAACATTGCACTCCCATAACATTGCATTTACCAAAATATCATTTATCTTTGTGATTGAAAGCGTAATGACTCAAAACATGAAAGTAAGGATAGCACTTTTCTTTATCTTTTTAGCCAACATAGTAATATTGGCTCATTCTGCTATACCTCATCATCATTGGGAAGAGTCGGTTGACGTATGCAATATTTCGCCACACAAGAAATCATCTAAGCACAAACAGTGTCCACACAACGACACGATAAAAATTCAAAACAACAACACCGAAAGCCATAATGGGCTAACATTTGAAGAGTGTCTCTTAGATGATATAAATATAAGACTTGCTGACAACGACAACTACCAAATCACACAAAGCTTCAACCTTGAATCAATCATTCTGTACATTCCAATTCAAATTTTAAAACATATATTCTCAAATATAGAGAAAAATCGGGATACTTATATCAAATATATCCCACCAATATACACTTCATTTATTTCGCAAACCTACAGTTTGCGAGCTCCCCCTTCACACTGATTTATACACACAACCTTTCAATTTAGCAACAGCTTTTCTGAGCAAACTCAGAGATAGCGACGCTATATTTATAAACATAAAAACATAATAAATCAGTAAACAAAAGATGAGAAAAGAGTATTTTTTTGCGATAATGCTATCTGCATTTTCACTATTATCGTGCTCGCACAATCACGACCATGATCATGACAACGATCACGAAGACCAACTTGTGCTTGCAGCCTACAACGACCTATATGAGGTATTTGTGGAGGCTGATCCATTTGCAATTAACGAGGAGAGTCACGTGACCACTCATATAACCAAGCTAGAAAACTTCAAACCACTTGAAGAGGGTGAGGTTACAGCAAAATTAATAATAGGTTCTGAAACTAGTGAGCAGACACTAACTGAACCCACTGACGAAGGTATTTACACTTTTGCTTTCACCCCAAAAAATATTGGGACAGCTAGGTTAACATTTGAGATTAGAACTAAAGATGCATCAAGCACCATTACTATAGACGACATCACTATTTTTGAAGATGAACATGAGGCGCAACATGCAGCACACGACGCACACCCCACAAGCAGCAACGCAATTACTTTTAGCAAAGAACAAAGCTGGAAGGTGGGGTTTGCTACTGAACTTGCAATGATTTCGGAGTTTGGAAAAGTAATTAAAACTACTGCACAAATTCAACCCTCTTCGGGCGATGCACGAATTGTTGCTGCAAAAACGGATGGATTAGTAATATTCCAAGACAACAGCATTGTGCCAGGCAGAAGCGTCTCGAGCGGACAAAGGCTATTTTATATCGATGGCAGTGAAATGGCTGACAACAACTTGTCTGTTAAGATACAAGAGGCAGAGAGTGAGTACAACAGAGCACTGACAGAGTTTGAAAGAAAGGAAGGATTGGCCAAAGACAACATTGTATCGCAAAGCGAGCTATTGCAAGCTAGGACCGAGCTAGCAAATGCTAAAGCAATTATTGACAACTTGAGAAAGAACTTTACAGAAGGAAAACAAGCTGTTAGCTCGCCGCTATCGGGATATATTAACGATGTGATGGTGCAAAATGGTGAGTATGTTTCGGCAGGGCAACCCATATTGAGAGTGTCGCAAAACAAAAATCTATTTGTGAGAGCCGACATTCAATCTAAACACTACAACAGTTTGACCAATATCAATGGTGCAACAATCAGAATTCCTGCAAGCAATATAGCTTACTCACTAGAAGACTTAAATGGAAAGGTGCTATCATATGGCAAATCTAGCGACATGAGTAACCCATTGATTCCTGTGATGTTTCAAGTGAATAACAACTATGATTTGATTCCTGGGAGCTTTGTTGACATGTACATAAAAATGAATTCAGACAACAAAGTACTTACAGTTCCCAATGGCGCAATTGTGGAAGAGATGGGAGCATTTTTTGTTATGGTGCAGCTAACACCCGAATTGTTTGAAAAAAGAGCAATAGTGAAAGGTGCCACCGATGGCTTCAACACTCATATAGTGGAGGGAGTAGCAGAAAATGAGAGAATTGTGAGCAAAGGAGCAATATTTGTGAAGCTAGCACAAGATGCTGGCGAATTAGACCCTCATGCTGTACACGTTCATTAACACTAAAGCAAAGTATCGATGATAAATAAGATAATAAAATTTTCGCTCCACAATAGGCTCTTTGTGCTGTTGGGGGCAATTATACTAATTGTAGCAGGCGTTTACAGTGGGCGACAGATGGACGTCGACGTTTTTCCCGACTTAACTGCACCTACAGTGGTTGTAATGACGGATGCCCACGGAATGGCAGCTGAAGAGGTGGAACGATTGGTGACATTTCCAATAGAAACTGCGGTGAATGGTGCCACAGACGTTAGACGCGTTAGATCGGCATCATCACAAGGATTTTCGTTTGTGTGGGTCGAGTTTGATTGGGGTGCAGATATCTACAAAGCACGCCAAGTGGTGAGCGAAAAGATGGTTACTCTAAGTGGCGAACTACCCCCAAATGTGGTTCCCGAACTAGCTCCACAATCTAGCGTGATGGGCGAAATCATGTTTATAGGACTACAAGCCGACACCACGTCAATAATGGAGCTGCGCACACTGGCAGATTGGATTATTAAACCTGCAATATTGGGCACGGGAGGTGTTTCGCAAGTTACTATTATTGGTGGCGACTACAAGCAATATCAAATATTGGCTGACCCACTTCGCATGAAAGCCTATGGCGTTAGCATGTCTGAACTAGAAAGCGTGGGAGCAAGCATTAGCAATAACTCGTCTGGAGGAGTGGTTAGAGATTATGGTAATGAGTTTGCACTTCGTGGCATGGCTCGAACAAACAATCTGGAGGAGTTAGGTTCAACATTTATTAAAACCGTGAATGGCAAGCCCGTGGTTGTTTCGGATGTAGCAGATGTGGTGATTGGCAGTGCCCAAAAGATGGGTTATGCATCAAGAAATGGCACACCGGCAGTTATACTGTCAGTATCGAAGCAGCCAAACATCAACACACTTAGGGTTACAGAGAATATTGAAAACAACCTGAATGATATAATGGTTTCGCTGCCTGAAGATGTGAAGATAGACAGTAAAATTTTTAGACAAGCCGACTTTATAGAAGCCTCCGTCAACAATGTTGGAAGAGCATTGATTGAGGGTGCAATATTTGTAATTATCATACTTTTCCTTTTCTTGTCAAGCTTCCGAACCACCATTATTTCGGTTATTGCCATACCTCTTTCGCTATTGGGCACTATGATTGTACTCTATTTACTTGGCATGAATATAAATACAATGACACTTGGGGGAATGGCAATTGCCATTGGCTCGCTTGTGGATGATGCAATTATTGATGTTGAGAATGTTTACAAACGATTGAGACAAAATCATCAAAAGCCAAAGGAAGAGCGAACCGCAGTGCTGACGGTGGTGTATGAAGCATCAAAAGAGATTAGAGCATCAATTCTTAATGCAACATTTATCATTATTGCTGCATTCACGCCTCTATTCTTCTTATCAGGTATGGAGGGCAGAATGCTTAAGCCATTAGGTATTGCATATATTATATCGTTGTTTATGTCGCTAGTGGTGGCAATGACTGTTACCCCATTAATGTGTAAACTAATGATATCGGATGATAAGTATCTCAACAAAAAGGATAAAGACAGCCGATTGACTCGATTCCTGCTTAGCGGGTATGAGAAATCATTAAAATGGGTGTTGAGAAACGAAAAAACTGTGATATATCCCACTCTTGCGGCTCTCGTTGTCACAATTGTTCTTTTCTTTACAATGGGACAAAGTTTTTTGCCGGAATTTAATGAAGGAGCACTTACAATTAATGCAGTAACAAATCCTGATGCTTCTCTTGAAGTTTCGCATGAATTGGGAGCATTGATTGAAAAAGAACTTATGAAAATTCCTGAGGTTACGAGCACAGCACGCCGAACTGGTCGTGGCGAGCTTGACGAGCATTCGCAAGCAACCAACAGTGCCGAAATAGATGTGAATTACGATCTGGGCAAACGAAAGAGTAGTGATTTTTTGGCAGAGGTGAGAGAAACTCTCGCTGGAATTCCTGGCATTGCAACCACTGTTGGTCAGCCACTTGGGCACCGTATCGACCATATGCTTTCGGGAACAGACGCTAACATTGCCATCAAACTATTTGGTACAGACCTTAGCCGACTATTTATGATGGGAAATCAAATAAAATCATCAATTGAAGGAATAGAAGGGCTAGTGGATGTGGCAGTGGAACAACAAACTGAAACTCCCGAGCTTCAAATAAGAGCAAACAGAGCCATGCTTGCACGACATGGCATTTCGATAGAGGAGTTTAATAGATTTGTTGAGCTAGCATTCTCTGGCGACAAACTATCTGAAATATATGAAGAGCAAAGGAGCTTTGATTTGGTGCTAAGATTAAATAAGAACTACACCGAAACCATTGATCAAATAAAATCGGCTTTGATTGACACCGAAAGTGGTGGCAAAGTGCCTCTTGAAGAGGTTGCTGATGTAGTTTCGGTGGGTGGACCCAACTCAATTAGTCGCGAAAATGTTCAGCGCAAGATTGTGATTTCGGCAAACGTAGCTGGGAGAGACTTAAGGGGTGCCGTTTCGGATATAAAATCAAAAATTGAGTCTGACATCAAAATGCCTGAAGGCTATAGAGTTGAGTATGGTGGCCAGTTTGAGAGTGCAGAGAAGGCATCTCGCACATTGCTACTAACATCGCTATTGGCAATCTTTATTATTTTCCTACTCCTATATGGCGAATTTAAAGATACCACACTATCGGCTATTGTGCTTCTAAATCTTCCTTTGGCACTAATTGGAGGCGTGTTGGCGATATACTTCACATCGGGTATTGTTAGCATTCCATCCATTATTGGTTTTATCACTCTATTTGGTATTGCAACAAGAAACGGAATTTTATTGATATCAAGATATAAGCACTTGCAAGAAGATGGAGAGCCACTGTATGAAACCGTATTGCACGGATCTGTAGATAGATTAAGTCCTATATTAATGACAGCCCTAACGGCAGCATTGGCTTTGATTCCATTGGTTTTTAATGGCGACAAGGCAGGAAATGAGATACAAAGCCCTATGGCCGTAGTGGTGCTTGGAGGATTGCTCACCTCTACCCTACTTAATATTTATATTGTACCAATTGTATATGAAATAATACAGAAGAGAAGATTAAGAAATGAAAAAAATAATATATAGCCTATTATTGGCATTCACTATAACATCTTTGTCGGCACAAGACAGGCTAGCCGATGTGATTGAAGAGATTGAAGCAAACAGTAAAACTCTGAATGCAATCCGTCAACAGATAGAGGCACAGAAACTTGAAAACAGAACTGATATCTTTCTTCACGATCCTGAGGTAGAATTCTACTACTTGTGGGGAACACCATCAGAGATAGGCGCTCAGAAAGAGCTTTCAATAACTCAATCTTTTGATTTTCCAACCGCATATGGACATCGCAAAAAGATATCGAAGATGCAAAATCAAAATTTAGATTTACAGTATAAATCTGAAAGAATAGATATACTTTTGAGAGCCAAACAGGTGTGTATCAATTTGGCTTACTTCAATGCGTTGAGTAAAGAATATGAAACAAGATTAGTAAATGCACAACAAATTGCATCTGCTTATCAATCTAAATATGATAGTGGAGATGCCTCCATATTAGAAAAAAACAAAGCATTAGTGAATCTCACTTCGGTTGAAAATGAGAAAAGGATGATTGACATTGAGCGAAACTCATTGCTATCGGAGCTTAAAGCTTTGAATGGAGGGGTTGAAATATCGTTCGACGAAACGGTTATCCTAAACTCCCAACTCCCAACTAATTTCAATGACTGGTATGCCGAAACTGAGTCGAAAAGCCCTGCTTTGCAATATCTAAGTCATAAAATAGATATTGATAAGCAACAGATAAAACTAAACACGGCGCTTTCACTTCCTAAATTTACTGCAGGCTATGCCAGCGAGAAGGTAATAGGTGAGGATTTTAGAGGGATAACAGTGGGAATTTCAATACCTTTGTGGGAAAACAAAAACAAAGTGAAACAAGCTAAGGCACAAGCTAGGTCAACAGAGCTTTTGCTTGATGATAGCAAAACACAATTTATGACACATTTGCAACATCTTTATTCAAAAACATCAGGATTGAATGAAAGTGCAAAATCATACAGATTGTCTATTGCCGAACATAACAACGAAACGTTATTGAAACGAGCCTTGGATGCAGGTCAAATATCATTACTAGAGTATTTGCTAGAAGCGGAATACTACTACGACGTGATGAACAAAGCATTGGAGGCAGAACGTGACTATAGCTTGAGCTTAGCAGAGCTAAGGGCAATTGAAATATAATATTAAATTAATAAATAATTATGAGGACATTTATCTTGTCATTATTGGCAATATTGTTTGTAAGTGTAGGTTGCTCGTCGCAGCCATTCACAACGGACAGCAACTTGCAACTATTCTACAACTCACCCGCCCAAGTGTGGGAATCAACCTTGCCATTAGGCAATGGACGTATTGGCATGATGCCCGATGGGGGTATCGATAATGAGCTTATAGTGCTCAACGATATCACTATGTGGTCGGGAAGTGAAGACCCTGAGGCTATAAACCCTGAGGCTATAAACTATCTGCCAACCATCCAAGAACTGCTACTTGAAGGCAAAAACATTGAAGCTCAGAAAATGATGTATCAACATTTTAGATGTGGTGGACAGGGCTCGGCATACGGTAATGGTAAGGATGCACCATATGGTTGCTTTCAAATGCTAGCAAACATGGAGATTAATTATGTTTATCCCAATGCTGTTGCAAACGAAGAGATTGTAAATTATGAGCGTCGATTGTCACTAAACAGTGCAGTAGCAAGCACAAAATTTCAAAAAGGTGACGTAACTTTCAATCGTGAATACTTTGCATCGCATGATGCAGATGTTCTCGTGGTTAATTTAACTGCCAACAAAAAAGCATCTGTTTCGTTTGAACTTAACATCAATCGTCCCGAAAGAGCTACAATTAGCATCGACAACAATGTTATTACTATGGAGGGACAATTAAATGATGGCTACAACACTGAAAAGGGCGTTAGGTATGTTACCAAACTTGAAGTTCTAAATAATGGTGGAAGCATCTCATCTTCCAACAATTCATTGGTAATTGAAAATGCAAACGAAGCCACTATCCTAGTATCTACATCAACAAACATGCTAGACAAGGGATATGAAGTCACAGTTGATAATTTGCTAGACAAAGCTAAAAAAACAAGCTATAGCAAATTGAGAGATGCCCATGTATCAAGCTACAAATCAAAGTTTGAAAGAGTTGAATTGAATTTGGGTGAACAAGACAACAGCCGCACAACAAACGAAAGGCTTGTAAGCTTTCAGGAGGATAATGATCCTGCGTTTGCTGCTTTGTACTTTAATTTTGGACGATATTTAATGATAAGCAGCACACGTGAGGGAAGTATGCCAATGAACCTACAAGGACTTTGGGCAAACTCGGTGCAAACCCCTTGGAATGGAGACTATCATCTAAATATTAATCTTCAAATGAATTACTGGCCCGTGGAGGTGTGTAATCTTTCAGAGCTTCACGCTCCGTTGATTGATTTCACTAAATCACTTGTTGAGTCGGGAGAGGCTACAGCCAAAGGCTTTTATGGGGCAGATGGTTGGGTGGCACATATGATGAGTAATCCTTGGAAATATACCGCACCAGGCGAGCATGCTTCGTGGGGTGCAACCAACACTGGCGGTGCATGGCTGTGCGCCCATTTATGGGAACACTATGCTTTCACTCAAGATAAAGCATATCTTGAAAATATATACCCGGTGCTAACAGGTGCTGCTAAATTCTTTTTGAGTAGCATGATTAAAGAGCCTAAAAATGATTGGTTGGTGACGGCACCTTCTTCATCACCCGAAAACTCATTTTATCTACCAGGAGGTAATGAACCTGTGTTTGTGTGTATGGGACCAACCATGGATGCTCAGCTGGTGCGTGAACTATTTAGTAATGTGATATCAGCAGCAAATATTCTAGGTATTGATGACGACACCACAAAAAAAATAGCTGAGGCATTGCCACAATTGCCTCCTATGCAAATTAGCCCCGAGGGATACCTACAAGAGTGGCTAGAGGATTATAAAGAGGCAGAACCACGTCACCGACATGTCTCGCACCTTTATGGACTTCATCCTTCAAATCAAATTTCGCCACACACAACTCCAGACTTAGCAGATGCTGCACGTGAAACTCTTAATCGTCGTGGTGATGCTGGCACTGGATGGTCGCGCGGCTGGAAGGTGAACTTTTGGGCAAGGCTACACGATGGAAACCGATCATATAAATTGCTGAGAAGCCTATTAGAGCCAGCAATGAATAGCGAAATGAAAACCATTGGAGGAGGCACCTATCCAAACCTGTTTTGTGCTCATGCCCCTTTCCAAATTGATGGAAACTTTGGAGGTACTGCTGGAATTGCCGAAATGCTAGTACAAAGTCACGATGGGTTTATTGAGCTACTACCTGCCCTACCCGATGTGTGGAAAGATGGCAATTTTAGAGGACTGCGAGTGAGAGGTAATGCCGAAGTAGATGCAATATGGAGCAACCACAAGCTTGAAAGAATCACGATTAGAGCTAATGCCTCTGATACATTTAAAATTATATCTCCATCATATGCCACATCAATAACAATCGACAACAAAGAAGTGGATGTTGTAGATGGATTTATTGAGCTAGAGATGAAGAAAGGAGACAGTGTAGTGGTGATGGTATCGTAAGGGCTTAGGTCATACACAATATAATAAAGTTAGAAAAAAGGCTGTTTGCTTATCCTTAATGGATAGCAAGCAGCCTTTTTCATATATCTTTTCTTATTCCACCCTCTCCACATACGTCTTAACCAAGCCATCTTGCGGAGGGTGCATTATAATTTTGAATCCACGTTTGCGCAATGCATCAATCAAAGGAATTGGAGGAAATGGGGATATCAGCAGCAAGCTTTCATTGCTTCTAAGTTCTTCGGCAGATTTAAGAACAGCATCCTTTGGCTGATCGCCTGAATCAATAATTGGTCGCACATCTAATGTTGCAACCACTGGACTCGAAGGCATTTGCAATGATGCTGCCGATTGTACATCATTATCGGTAGAAGCATCTAACAAACTACTGAGCCCAACCTCGGCTCTTAGCGTATTTACCATATCCGATATTGCCACGCCCCCCACCTTTGCTGCCTGCTGAAGCGAGGTAACCTTGGCCACTGTGCGACGCAATACAGGATTTCTTAGAGCAGCAAAGGCTGGCGAAAACTGCTGCAAAGTATCCTCAAGTTGAGGGTAATCTTTCAGCAGATCGGCAACCTTTGTGTCAGGAGTTATATCAACTTTATCTTTTCTCATACGATAACAAGCGTTGATTCCCCTCCAGTTCTCTCATACGTGTTATATCTTGAGTTACCTCAACAACACCTAGATATTCACCATCGAGCGATCTAACAGCACTATATTCGATATAGATAAACCTGCCTTTGAAATTAGACATCCAAAACACAGATTTATTTTCTTTGCCACTCTTGAAGTCCTCAAGAATTTGCTCAACGATATGTACACTTGCTGGTGGATGACACATTCTCACATCACGTCCTATAATAGATCGGTTTCTTTCGAACACCCTATTAGGACTATGAGAGAAAAATCGAACCTTGTCGTTTTTATCCACAAAAGTTATATCAATAGGAAGATGCAAAAATAATGCTTCTAGCTCTTTCATATTAAAAGCCCCCGATGACATCTTTATGGAGTCGGATTGAACAAATTCATGCCCTTCAATTGTCACAGATTCGGGCTTCCACTCTACTTTCGGATCATAAAGACAATAACCAAACTCTGTAGTTTCTAGATAAATTTTATACCAGTCGCTTTCACTTAATGCATCCATAGCCATAGGAAGTAATATCTCCTCCTCTTTCATTATCATTCCGTCAATCTGCTCGATTGTAGGCTCAAACACCAAATCAAAAAGTGCTTTCAACTCTTCAATCGATGATATTGGTGCGGACAGCGCTTCATGAGAGTTTTTCAACAAACCACGAGTTTCGTCATGTTTACCCCACATAACAGTAGGCGGACCAGTTATACCGCTTTTTTCAAGATATGGAAATACCAAGTACTCCTTTCGCAAATAGTGTTTATCGATATCTGAAAGACTATTAAACAGATTTCGCAACTTCAGCACTGTTTCTTCTAATGCCGAAGCATCAAGTTTGCTCAAATTGTGCTTAAGATCATAATACTCCTCTATAACTAGCCCTATAGCACTATTTTCCTGAATAAAAGTATCAACAGGATGCCCTGCGGGTATTTCTTGAGCTTCTTCTAAATCTATACTACCATCTAAAACTGCAGTGTGCAAATCGCAAAACTGCAATATCTCTTCTGTAGTAAGCGCATTAGCATTTATAAGTTCCTGCTCTACCTCAACCACCTCATGATAGGGAATATTGCGAAGTGCCTCTATCAATTGCTTGCGCAAAATATCTGGATTATCGCCCTCATGTAATCTTAGTAAAAGATGCTTTAAAATCTCTTTTCGTTGTTCAGAGCTATGTGAGGATCTACTCATAATATGTATGTTTGTAATAATGTGTGAATAGTAAATTGTTATTCTACTGCTTTATCATTGTCAACACCATTTTGAAAGGCTCAACAGCATGAAGCGCATGTGGCACATTGGCTGGCATTATTATACATTCACCAGTTTTCAAAACATGAGGTTCACCATCGATTTTGATTTCAGCAACTCCATCCAAAATGTGCACCATAGCATCAAAAGGAGATGTATGCTCTGTTAATCCTTGGTCTTTATCGAAAGAAAAGAGAGTCACATTACCTGACTTTTTTCTAAGAACCTGCTTGCTAATAACTCCTCCCGAAGAATACTCAATAGAGTTTTCCATAGAAAATACTTTACCTAATTCAAAAGTTGCCATAATATTTATATTTAATTTATTTGTATTTATCGATTTGTAATTTTCACTACAAATTTAATATTTTAATGACATCAATCAACTCTTTTAGTTCGGTTTAATCCTATTTTAACACCAAAACATCCTAAATAAAGCGAAGTTCTTAATGAAACACCTATCAGCTGTCCTTATTTGAGTATCCCCGATGTTGTTTTGTGCCAGCTGTTGGATGTAGATTTAAAGTCGAAATTTATGTTTGTAAATATATAGGCGTGGTTAATGTAGGTAGAGACAAGGCATGCCTTGTCTCTACGATAATTGTTAAAACAATTAGGGAAAAACGAATAATATGGAGTAAAAAGGAAATCCTTTTGATACCCTATTTCCTGGTAGCATATCAACATGAAATGCTTTTGATACCCTATTTCTTGGTAAGGTGTCAAAGTGAGATTCTACCAACACAACCACACCCAGCTTTGGGCATAAAAGCATCTTTGTTTAACATCGTTTTGCAGCAAAAGCCATAAATAGATTCCAAGTCCACTATAAATTTTAACGTCAGTTATATATTCTCGTTTTTTTGATGCTATTATTGACGCATATGGTGTCAATCGGAAATCATTTCTTGACATTACTGTCAAATATGGTATCAAAACTCAACCCCTAGAGTGTTAAAATAGCGTTAACGGGTTAAATTCATTAACAATGACCTCTGTTTGGTAGTCTTTTTATGGTTAAATAAAGCTAAACCATGCTTCGTGAAAAGATGATACCATGAAAAAACAACTCCTTTTGAGTCCATATTTTCTAATATGGTATCGTTGGAAAATCTTTTAAGTCCATATCATTTTTGAAAAAAACTACGAACTTTTCGTAATAGATTGCAACATAGCACGATAAACAAAAATTAACCTGATTTTCGTCGAATATTTACTTCTCTTAGTATTTGAATTTTAGCACAATGTGTAGATATGTAAAAATACGTCGCTCAGAACACAGACTAATTAACAGTTTGAATTGTGAGAAATATGCTGGTTTTTGGGTGGAAGATTGTACTATTTAGTACTTGGGTCACTAGTGTTCACTAAAAAAATTAAGATTTAGTTGTTTGTCTTTTTTGATAACTAGGACTCCTTTTTTATAAGAAATCCTAGTTATTTAATGATGCTTTATTAACATTTCCTGGTTATTGTGGTACGAGAATCATAAGGATTACCAGTCCTACATTCATTTCATGTATTTCCAATCATTGCTGTCCGCTAAAACTCAATAAATACAATTAATGCTTACTTGGCTGCTGT
>CAYFSV010000064.1:0-12232 GCA_964345815.1 uncultured Proteiniphilum sp.
AATTATCAAAATTATCCCTTATAGCACCTGAAGAAAGGGCATAAAAAAAAGGCTGCTCCAAATAAATAGAGTAGCCTTTCATAATAAGTCTATTAGAGTTAATTAAATCATAGTAGTTCTTTTAATCTATCCGCAGAGAGATCTATTGCTTTAATAACTCCATCTTCGTCAATTAAGTAACTTCGGAAACCTTTATTTAGTTTAAACTCCTTATAAATTTTAGAGTTGGTTCCCTCTGCATCGCAAAATTGCGAATTTAAATCGATTTTATCCAATAGCGCAGTCTTTCTACAAACATTAATACTCTCGTCTAGAGAAACGGAAAGAAACTCAACGTCGTTTGCATATTCTTTTAGATAGTTATTCAATCGAACGTTGTTAGCTCTTGAAGGGGCATCGTATGCAGCCCAAAAGTTTATTACAACTTTTTTGCCTTTGTAATCGTTTAGGTCGAGGTTTTGTCCTTCCAATCCAGTGAGAACAATGTTTGGGATTTCGTTTCCTGGATAATAACCTATGGAAGTTTTTTCGGTTTTGATTGATCCCGACATTAGTACAAACGATAATGCCAATAGGCTAAAGTTTAAATACTTCATAAATAATTTATTTAGTTAATACTAAGCTTCACTCTGTGCATCACGCATTTAGAAGCCTCTTATTTGTTGATCTTTCGCTAAAGACCAAAATTGAGCTGACAAAAGTAGCACTGATTATATTAACTGCAAACTTATTAGTCGAAAAAATGTCTTCTAAATGTTAAATACGTCGTTTCGTTGCTGATTATCAGTTAATTGTCAATGGTTAGTCTTGATTCTCTTTAACTTTCAATGGAAATTTGGTTTGTAATGTGTCAATATATGGCATCTTTAGCGGGTTTTTGAGAAACATCGTAAAAGCCTGTTTCTTATGCTTTTCATTTTAAGGGAAGGAGTCTAATAAATCTTTAGAAGAGCCTAAAATAATATTTTTGTTGCTGCTATTTCTAATAATAGTATATTTGCAACACAATAAATGTGTTTAATGATTTTGAAAAGAATAGCCGAAATAAGAATCCCCGAACTGAAGGTGGGTGGTAAGATAATTCAACGAAATATATCTATTAATTGGGAGGCTGGTCAGCAATGGTGCGTGACAGGTGCATCTGGAAGTGGTAAATCATTATTGCTAAAAGTAATTGCAGGATTGGTGTTTATGCCTAATTCTAGTATAGAGTTCCCAAATCTTAAAAGCATCAAGGAGAAATCGACGAATAACTTTATGATTTCTGATAAGATAGCTTTCGTTCCGCAAGAGGTGAAGATACCATCAGGTTTCATGCCCGATTTATACTATCAACGAAGATATCATGCAACTGAGCAAGATGATATACCAACAGTTAGGCAAATTATGCAAAAGACAAAGTTTGATAATGGAATGAGTATTGAAGAGGCTTCAAGTCTTATGTCGCTCTCCAAAATGTTGGACCAGCCCTTTGTTCAATTATCTAATGGACAAACTAGGCGACTAATGATTTCTTTGGCATTGATTAAGAATCCTCTAATTTTAATTTTAGACAATCCCTATACAGGGCTTGATCATGGAGCTAGAAACTCGCTCAATAATCATATCAATATCTTGATATCGAAGGGGGTTTCAGTAATCATTGCGGCGCATGAGCATGAGCTTCAAAGTATGACTTTTGTCACCAATGTGCTAACTCTTGAAGAAAATCAAGTGTCTAGTGCAAATCAACAAATGCCTCAATATTATAATATGGTCTCTGAAGATGATTTGACTTGTCTGATTGAAATGTTGAATGTAAGGATTAGTTATGGTGAAAAGCAAATTTTGAAGATTGATGAATGGATTGTTGAGAGAAATCAGAAATGGGTTATTCGTGGAGCAAATGGATCTGGAAAATCAACTCTTTTATCGTTAATTGTTGCAGATCATCCACAGGCGTACTCTAATAATATAAAGATTTTTGGTAAAAAGCGAGGGACTGGCGAGAGTGTTTGGGATGTCAAGAAACGTATTGGATATTTTTCATCCGAATTGTTGAGATATTTCTCTTCTCAGGATGTTGCAAGGGATGTTATAGCCTCAGGATGGAGTGACTTAATCTCACAAAATGTATCCCATCTTAGTCAAGATCAGATGCTTCAGGTGGAAGAGCTATCTAAGTGGCTTGGAATAGAGTTCTTGCTTGAAATACGATTTGGTGACTTGTCTTTTAGTCAACAAAAAATGATTTTGATAGCAAGGGCTATGGTTCGAAATCCTGAACTGCTGATATTGGACGAGCCACTACAAGGAATGGACATCAATTGGCGTGAAAGATTTAAAAATAAGATTCACGAGTTTGCTAAAAATAGAACGGTTCTATTCGTTACGCATGATGACGAGGAGATTCCATTGGGTGAGTGGCACTTTCTTGAATTGTAGGTGCTGATAAAATTGTGCCGAGGTTGAATACATAAATTGATGTTCGATGTGTGATGAATTTTATTATATACATGTTCGTTCTGTTTTAAAAATATGTGTACCTTTGCCAATCTTAAAGCATTTTGCTAGTAAAATGTTTTACAAATAGATAATCTGAAAGAAAAAGTGTATATTTCATGTCAAAAGTTGATTTCACAGGTCTTGGTATTGCAATAGTAACCCCTTTTAATAACGATGAGTCCGTGGACTATGATTCACTTGGAAAATTGATTGAGTTTCAAATAGATAACGGAGTTGACTACATTGTGGCA
The DNA here is from genome assembly GCA_964345815.1 of uncultured Proteiniphilum sp. Classification (GTDB taxonomy): domain Bacteria; phylum Bacteroidota; class Bacteroidia; order Bacteroidales; family Dysgonomonadaceae; genus Petrimonas. The sequence goes on from CAYFSV010000064.1 coordinate 2,736, forward strand.
CTAGGCACTACTGCCGAAACGCCAACTCTCACAGTTGATGAACAAAAAGAAATTGTGGCATTTGTATTGAAGAAGGTTTCAGGTCGTGTGCCAATTGTTGTTGGTATGGGAGACAATTGTACCTTATCGTTAGTCGAAAAAATTAAGAATTTTGATTTTACAGGAATTAGCGCTATTCTATCTGTAACACCATATTATAATAAGCCCACCCAAGATGGTCTTTATCAACACTATTGCGCAATAAGTGAAGCATCGCCAATACCAATAATATTGTATAATGTGCCAGGACGCACAGGTGTTAATATGACGGCTGAAACCACTTTAAGAGTTGCAGCCAAATGTGACAATGTGGTAGCTATAAAAGAAGCATCGGGAGATCTAGATCAAATAAAATCGATTATAAATAATGCGCCTCAGGGCTTTCATGTTATATCGGGTGATGATGCTGTGACAACTGATGTTGTGCTAGCTGGTGGCATAGGGGTGATTTCAGTTTTTGGTAATGCTTTTCCTAAAGAGATGAAATGGCTTGTAAAGAGCGCCTTAGAGGGAAGTGCGGCAATAGCACGCGAGAAGATGGAGGCTGATTTCGATTTGTTGTTTCATCTTATGTTTGTTGAGGGAAACCCAGCAGGAGTTAAAGTGCTTCTTCAAATGAGGGGGTTGATAAAAAATGTTCTCAGACTACCTCTAGTGGTTGCATCATCAGAAACAGAGGCTAAGATAGGAATAGAGTTTAATAAATATGCATAGGTGTATATTAAATGAGAACTATTGTTAGCTCTTTTATTATATCTGTTCTGATAATCTTATACTCTTGTGGCACGTCAAAAGAAATATTCGAGGACTTCCACACTGAAACATATACTGCTAGGATGGAGCAGTTTTATTCGCAACATCTTGATAGTGGGGCAGTTGTTTTCTTTGGTAATAGTATAACTCAAGCTGGCAAGTGGTCGGATTATTTTGATGAAAGCAAGATAGTAAATAGGGGCATATCAGGTGATAACACCGAAGGGATGCTAGCTCGGATTAACGAGATTGCATCTTATAAGCCCGCCAAGATATTTATAATGGCTGGAATTAATGATATCTCTCTTTCGAGAAGTAACTCAAAAATCATGAAAAATTATAGAGCTCTAATAGAGGAGATTATACGCACTTCACCCAATACAATGATCTATATTCAGAGTGTTTTGCCAATTAACAATGACTTTGGTGTTTACACAAGATTAAGCGGAAAAGAGAATCAAATAATAGACCTAAACAAGAGGTTGTTTGTCTTAGCCGCAAAAGAGGGACTTGAATATATTAACCTGCACTCGCTGTATTGTGATGAAAATGGAAAGCTAAGAGAGGAGTTTACCAATGATGGGATTCATTTATATGATGAGGCGTATTATCTTTGGGCTAATATTATTAGAAATAAAATAGAATAGACTATCTTTGTGAGCATAACGAACAATTTATTAAAATAGTTGATAATTATGTTTTCAGGAATAGTAGAGGAAGCTGCAACAGTTGTAGCAATTGAAAAAGACAAAGCAAACTTACACATAACATTGAGATGTTCATTTACTAATGAACTAAAGATAGACCAAAGTGTGTCGCACAATGGGGTGTGTCTGACGGTAGTTGAAATTAAGGATGATACCTATACAGTAACCGCAATACAAGAAACTCTTGATAAATCAAATATTGGTCATTTAGTTGTGGGTAGCAAGGTTAATCTAGAGCGTAGCATGCGCTTGGATGGCCGCTTGGATGGTCATATTGTGCAAGGTCATGTTGACCAAACAGCTACTTGTGTCGAAATAAAAGAGGCTGATGGTAGTTGGTATTATACTTTTCAATATGATTTTGACAAAGAGATGGCAAAAAAAGGATATTTGACTGTAGACAAAGGCTCAGTTACGGTTAACGGCGTAAGCCTTACAGTTGTTGAACCTACGGAAAATACATTTAAAGTCGCTATAATTCCCTTTACACATGAGCTAACTAATTTTCATCAATTAGTTGTTGGGAGTATAGTTAATATTGAATTTGATATAATCGGGAAATATATTAGTCGTATTGTTACTTTGCAATCGTAATACAAAAAGATAATATCTTTCAATAGTCCATTGAATTAGAGCGAGGTTAATATAGCTTTAAAAGGTTTATAAAAAACAAACTTTTGTCTTTTTAACTCTAAGTTCTAGGTGTTTTGTTGCTTACAATACAAAAAAATATCATCTTTGTATCTTCAAAAAAATGAAACTATCGACCAACTAACAAGTTGATTACACTTAATATAATGAATATAATAGCCAAACGCTTCTTCTTTTTATCGCTTTTTGTCGTTGTCACATCCACTCTATTTTCACAACAAGTAGGCACCAATTCACCCTATGGCAGATATGGTTATGGTCAATTATCAAACCAAACCTTTGGTGCATCCGAATCGATGGGGGGGATTAGCTATGGAATTAGAAGAAGCCAGCAGGTTAATCCAGGCAACCCAGCATCTTACTCTAAGTTGGATACGCTAACAATGATTTTCGATTTTGGTGTTTCAGCTCAATATTCTGAGTTGAGTGATGGGTTAAATAAGCAACACTTTTGGAATGGAAATCTAGATTATGTTGCAATTCAATTTCCTCTATTGAGAAATGTAGGGGCTAGTGCAGGGATAATTCCCTTCTCCAAGACAGGATATAGTTTTGGGCAATCCAAATCCTCAGGAGTTGTTTATGACGAGATTTTTAGAGGTGATGGAGGTTTAAGTCAAGTGTATGCAGGACTTGCATATGCACCAATAAAATATATTTCACTTGGTGCAAACGTGAATTATCTATTTGGAAGTTACACATATAGTAGTGTCTCTATGCCTCGCAGCTCATCAGGATCAACAATAGGAGAGGAGAGAAAAAGCTACTCTATTCGTGATTTCAATTATGATTTTGGAGCCCAATTCACCTTGCCTTTAGATCGTGAAAGCTCCATTACACTGGGGGCAGTTTTTACTCCAAAAATGACAACAAAATCAGACTTGTATTTAACAGAGATGATGTACACATCTGATCCTTACACTAATCAAGGTATTAGCCCTAGCGAAGTGCTTAGGGATGATACGCTATCTAACAAATCTTTTCAATTGCCCAATACTCTGGGTTTAGGGGTTACTTTCTCAAATAAAAACTTCCTTGTAGGAGTAGATGGTACACTTCAGCAATGGAGTGGTATAAATTATCCTGATGAATTAGATGGATTGAACGTAAATAACCGATTTAATAATTCATATCTTATTAATGCTGGAGCAGAATATGTAATAGACCCATATAGCCGAAACTTTTTCCAACGAGTTAGATTTAGAGCTGGGGTTTCATATAGCAACTCATATATAAATGCTAGCGTTAGCAATCCAAGTTCAGGCACCTCTGTAGGTACTGATGGATATAAAGAGTATGGAGCTAGCTTTGGATTGGGGCTACCATTTAGAGATTTTATGACGGGGAGATTGTCATTCATAAATTTAGGATTTAGTTACACAACTCAACGACCTGGCTTGCCTAATATGATAAAGCAAGACATGTTTAAGGTCTCATTGAATATGAATATCAATGAATTCTGGTTTAATAAAAGAAAATTTAATTAGTATTTTGTATCTTTGCATTTCACGAAAATTAAAATATTAAACTATTCAAAACATTGAAGGTCATACTAACAATCGAAATTGATTATATAACAAATTAAAAACGACAAATAAATATGAAAAAGTTATTGTTAACAGGTTTTTTTGCGATAGCATCCATTGTTGCAATAAACGCACAGAAAGCGGGGTATGACCCCGTGAATGCTCCTTTTGGGCATGGCGAGGACAGTGTTAAGTGTCGTATGAACTTAAGTCTTATGTCAACATCTGCTAAGGCAGAGAACTACAAAGAAGCGCTAGCTCCTTGGAATGATGTTTTTGAAAACTGCCCCGCATCAAGCAGAAACATTTATATTTATGGACCAAGAATTTTTAAAAGTTTGCACGAATCAGAGTCTGATGCTGCAAAGAAAAAAGAATATCTTGATAAGGTTTTGAGCATATATGATGCAAGGCTTAAATATTTTGCTGAAAACGAAAGTAAAGGAACCGTATTAGCATACAAAACGTATGACTATATGGAGTTGATGGCTAACGAGGCTGAATCAAAAGTTATTTATGATTGGTTGGGAGAAGCAATAGAGGATATGAAAGCTGATATGGAACCTAAAGATGCTTATTCATACTTTATGGTTGCATCGCTAAATCAGTTTTTGAGCGATAATTCAAAGAAAGAGCAATATATAAAAGACTATTTCAGAATTACTGGATATGTTGACGAAGCTGTTAAAAAGGCTAATGCTGAGAATGATGAGGCTAATGCTGATTATCTTGGTTTGGTAAGAGATGGTATTTTTAAAGGCTTTGTAAATAGTGGTGCTGGTGATTGTAACACTTTGACTGAATATTATGCTGATAAACTAGAGCCTAACAAAGACAATAAAGACTTTTTGTCAGAAGTTGTTGATGCGCTCAATTCTGTTGGTTGTAGTGATACCGAGATATATTTTGTTGCTGCAGAGCATTTACACAAACTAGAGCCTACAGCAGGATCTGCATTAGGGCTTGCAAATAAAAGTTTGAAAGATAAGGATTATGAGACTGCAATCAAGTATTATCAAGAAGCTGCTGAGATGGAATCAGATAAAGATAAAGCTTCAGGGTATATGCTTCAATTAGCAGGTATCTTCTCTAATCAGCGCAATTTTGCGAGAGCAAGACAAGCGGCTAACGATGCTCTAAAATATAATCCAAATAATGGTGAGGCTTATATATTAATAGCACAGCTTTATGCTTCTTCGGCAGAGAATATTTTCCCAGAAAGAGAAAAGAGGGGCTTAGTTTTCTGTGCCGCAGTAGATAAACTACAAAGAGCAAGATCTGTTGATCCAAGTGTAAACTCAAAAGCATCAAGTCTAATTAATCAATATTCAGCATACTTTATGGATACCGAAAATGCATTTATGATGGGTATTAAAGCTGGTGAAACTGTAACAATTCCTGGTTGGATTGGTGAAACCACAGTTGTTAGATTGAAATAATATTTAAATATATATATCTTGGAAAAGATATTTAAAATAGCACAATATAGAAACACAATAACCGTCTTTATGACGGTTGTTGTGTTTTTGTCTGTTCTGTCATGTAATAAAAAAGATGAAAGTAGGGTTGATATGAGATTTGACCCCGAAGTGACTCCATCAATGATTACCGATTCAGTCGTCACTCTGATTTCTGATTCAGGGATAACTCGCTACAAATTAATCACCGACTCGTGGCATATCTTCGATAAGGCAAAAGAGCCCTTTTGGTATTTTCCTAAAGGTTTTTATTTAGAGAGGTTCGATGAAAACCTTGATATTGAGGCAACCATACTTGCCGATACTGCTTGGAATTTTACCAAAAAGAAATTGTGGCGCTTGAAGGGTAATGTTGAAATTACCAATATGGATGGAGATGAGTTTAAGAGCGATGAGTTGTTTTGGGATCAGGATCAGGCAAAAGTTTACTCGGACAAGTTTATTGAGATAAAAAGAGGAGACCTTGAGCTTAAAGGCTTTGGCTTTACTTCTAATCAAGAAATGACTGACTATGAAATTTTAAAGCCACATGATGGACGATTGCCATATGAAGAGAAAGATGAAACTGAAACTCTTCAACAAGCAACAGACTCTGTTTCTCAACAAGCAGTAAATGACACAATCAAATAGTTTATGATATTATCGACTGAAATATATTGGTGGTTAATAGCATTAATTGTCTCAGCCCTTTTCTCGGGAATGGAGATGGCTTTTGTGGCATCAGATAGAATGCATTTTATGATGTCGAAAAAGAAAGGAAGCCTTTTAGATTTGATTTTACATAGAATTTATAGACATCCTCGACAATTTCTTTCTGCCATGTCGTTTGGAAATCTCATAGCTCTTGGGGCGTTTTCAATGTTGTCGTTAGGTTTGTTTTATAATTCCATTTTAAAATATTGTGGAGGAATTCCTTTTGCCTCGTTTTTGATTATTGCACTGGGTGTCAGCCTAGTGTTAATAATCAGTGGCGAAATTTTGCCTCGCGCAATTATGGCGCATAACCCCAACTTGTGGGTTAAGATGCTTAGCCTGCCAACATACCTTTTGTATGTATTGATTTATCCTTTGTCGAAGTTCCTCAATTTGCTTTCAAAGACTGTTCTTTCACTTATTGGTGTTAAGCAAGAGGAGATTGACGATGAAATAATTAATAGAACCGAAATAGATAGTTATTTAAGAAAGGGATTGGAAGACATCTCCGACGATAAAGATATTGAGCCTGAAGTCAAAATCCTTAGAAATGCCTTGGAGTTCTCATCTATGCGTGTCAGAGATTGTATGGTGCCTCGTGCAGATATTGTAGCTATAAGCTCAGATGCAGATAAGGATACATTAACTGAGCTTTTTGTTGACTCTGGTTATTCAAGAGTTTTGGTTTATGAGGAGGATATTGATAATATTATTGGCTACATTCATGTTTGGGAAATGTTTAATGTTTCGGGTACTTGGAATGATAAGATAGCGGAAATTTCTTTTGTGCCAGAGAGCATGCAGGCAAATAAATTGATGAGTGAGTTGATGCAACAGCATCGGAGCATTGCAGTTGTTGTTGATGAGTTTGGTGGAACCTCAGGTGTGGTGACGATGGAGGACTTGGTGGAGGAGATATTTGGTGAGATAGAGGATGAATTTGACGACCAGTCCAAGTTTGTGAAGAAATACTCGGAAGTGGAATTTGTTCTTTCAGGACGGGCAGAGATAGATACTCTTAATGATGAGTATGCATTTGGTTTGCCTCAAAATGATGATTACTCCACTATTGCTGGTATGTTACTACATTATGCTCAACGAATTCCAAAGAAATACGAGCATATCCAAATTGAAAACTTTACTTTTGAAATACTAAAAGTAACAACCAGAAAAATAGAGGTTGTGAGATTGGTTATTGACAATAAGGAATAATCATTTCCACCTCACTATCAAGACTTTTTTTAAATATATGTGCCAATCTTTGCAAATTTTGCTAACTTTGCACTCCTATAGAAAATAAAATTAAAAATATATCAGTTTATAAAATAATAAAGATACTTAAATGGCTACACTTCAGAAGATTAGAGACAGAGGCGTTCTTTTAGTCGCTGTCATAGGTATTGCATTACTTGCCTTTATACTAGGTGATTTGTTAACTTCGGGGAATACTCTTTTTGCGAAATCAAAAGACAAAGCATTTGTTGTTAATGGCAAAATTGTTTCAACACAAGAGTATGCAGAAAGGATATCAGAATGGGAAGAATTCCAAAAGATGATAAGCGGTCAATCGTCGCTAGATGAGGCTACAACTCAACAAGTGAGAGAGGCAGTTTATGACCAAATGGTTCGTGAAATAATTCTTGATAATCAGGCTGCAAAGTTAGGCTTGTCTGTTTCAAAAGCTGAGCTAAATGACTTAGTTCATGGAGAGTCTATATCGCCACTTCTTCAATCGCTTCCTTTCTTTTTAGATCCCGAAACAGGACTTTTTGATAGAGATGGTTTGGTACAGTTTCTGGCAACAGTAAATACTCCTGATCAATCACTTCAACCTGAGGAAAGAGCGATGATTCAACAATACAAATCACTGTGGTTGTTTATTGAGAATATGGTTAAATACCAACGTTTACAAGAAAAGTATAACGCTTTGCTTTCAAATGCAGTAATCGTTAATGATATAGAGGCAAAGTCTTCTTTCGACTTCTCACAAACAAGCTCAGATGTTGCATACGCAGTTCAAAACTATTTCTCTATACCAGATTCAGTTGTTTCTGTTTCTGAACAAGAAGTGAAGGCTTTTTATGATAAGAATAAGTCGTCTTTCAAGATGGAAACTCCATTGGCTAAGATTTCGTATTTTACAAAAGAACTGGTTCCTAGTGAAGATGATTTTGCCGAAGTAGAACATCAAGCAAATGAGGCATATGAAAAACTTGCAGAATCATCAAATATTGCTTCAATTGTAGCTGATTATTCCGAAACACCTTATAGAGATGTTTTCGTTTCAGCTTCTACTTTAGACAATGCACAAAAAGCATTTGTTGAGTCGGCATCGGTTTCCGATATACAGGAACCTATTAAGGATGGAAACGAATATTATATTTATAAACTTGTTGACAAAACAGTTGCACCTGACTCAGTTCGTTTAAGAATGATGGCAATACCTGACGCTACAGTTATGGGCGAGGATAGCATTGTAACAAACTTTGTTGACAGTCTATTCAATGAGTTAAAAACAGGTCAAGAGTTTGCAGACCTAGCAAATAGCTTAAACCCACAAGCTAATGGTGGGGATATTGGTTGGGCTCGCGAAGTTGACTTGCTTTCGGCTGGTTCTGAATTGGTGAAGGCTGTATTTAGCGCACCAGTTGGCGAACCTTTTAAAATGAAGATGCCTGGTCAGCAGATGATTCTTCAAGTGGAAGAAAGAACTGCACCAGTTCAAAAATATAAAGTGGCTACTGTCAAAATCCCTGTTTTGGTTAGCGATAAAACATCAAATAATATCGATAATGAGCTAAATCAATTAGTTAATGAACCAAACGTGAGCAAAGATTTTAGTGAGCTTGCTTCAGAAAAGGGATATTTTGTTATGCCTAATACAAGTGTTTCGGCTAGCGACTTCACGCTAATGAACATTCCTGGTTCAAGACAAATCGTGACATGGGCAGTTAATGAAAAAAAGATGGGCACTGTAAGAAAGTTCGACTTATCAAATATGAGAGTCGTTGCACGAGTTGATCGTGTTTATCCTGCTGGCACTGCTCCATTATCTGAACTAAGTTCTAGCATCAAAAGTCGTCTTATGAATGACAAGAAAGCTGAGAAAATTGCTGCTGATTTAGCTGCAAAAAATCTTAGCTCTTTGGAAGCTTATGCTAATGAAATGAACACCGAAATAGATACAGTTAAATTTGTAAGCTTCGACACTCAAAATATCAGTGGTATTGGTTTTGAACCTGCCATAAACGCAGCTGCAACTTTTGCTCCAATAAACAAAGTAAGCACGCCATTGAAAGGTAACTTGGGAGTATATGTTGTTTCGGTTGCTGATAGAACTTCTAGTGATGAAGAATATGATGCAAAAGATCAGAAGCAGAAGGTTCAGTCTAATAATGCTTATATGATACAGATGCAATCGTTTGAATCACTTAAGAATAAGCTTAAGGTTGAGGACAACAGATATGTGTTCTTTTAAACTGAACTAAAACGAGGAATTAAACCTCTTATATTATATTTAGGGTGGACTCACAGTGTGATTCCGCCCTATTTTTTGCTTTCTATTTGGAGCTCTTCAAAGATATTCTACGGCATTCATTGTGTTTTAAACATTCATGATACTCAAAAGAGCTATTCTCCACTGAATATTA
>CAYFSV010000065.1:0-12222 GCA_964345815.1 uncultured Proteiniphilum sp.
TATGATTATTAAAAATCAGCATCTCAATATTTAATGTAAATATCATATGAGCCGATTAGGGTTGCTAATCGGCTCATATATTATACATTTTTGAGCCGAATACAACTTTTAATTGGCTCAAGACACATATTAAATAGCAATTTTATGCTTTAGTATTATCATTAAAGCTTAATCGAAAGCATTCTTTTGCCACAAATGGAAAAGAATATTTTCATAGCACTCTTTGTCACAGCTATTTTCTTTCAATCTTTTTATTAGAGATTGTATATAATCATATGCCTCACTTTCATTATAATCCTCATCTTCGTTAGAGCTTGGAGGCACATCAACAAAAGTCCAGCTCCAATCGTCTAGTTGTTCTATAGCCCAACTGATATATTGTTCTCTAAGTGCATCTTTAGATTGTTCTTTCATATTCGAGGAATTTATTTATCTGTTTATAATCAATAATCCTACCCAATCCTCAACTTTGCTACATCATGCCACAAATAATTTGGAATAGGCTCATTTAACTCCCATTTAATGCTCATTGGTTTGGCACCATAATAGTCTCGCAGTTTTCCTTCACCAACAAAAACATACCCCATAGTATTAATAAATTCTTCTTTATCTAATTTCATCACCCTCCTTATTTGTTAAATAATCTGCAGCTACAGTTCGTTTTGCTTTCTGCTCTTGCTCCGCTATTCCTCCGTAGACCCTCCGTAGATCCTCTATATATTCTCTTATATTTTGGAGTGTAAATTCAGATGAATTTACAACCACAATATACACATTAATTAACCTAATAGGCGGCAAATTGTGAATTATACACAGACTGGAGAAAATAAAATTACGAGAAATTTTGAATGCTCAAAGTATAGGAAATAATTTTGAAAAGATGCATACATAACTATTAAAACAAGCACCACTTTAAAGTAAAATATTCACATCTATACACACTTGCAAAAAACAACAGCGTTAAAGAAAAAGGGGAGCATCATTGCAAAATACTCCCCATTCTCGAAATCACTAATGGTGACTGATTGGTTTTATAGCTTAAATGCTGATATCTCTTTGCCACCCGATTTATAGAAGAGATAACCACCCAATTCGTCCACTTCATACTGAGGTTTCTTGTCTTTCAGCACAATTTCATTATCAATTTCGCCAGTGTCTTTGTTTACTTTCACAAGACCAACACCATCCGACAGATTAGTCAATATAAATTGTGAGTTATTAGTGGAAGCGGAGGCTTTATATCTTGTTGCCATGTCACTAAACGATGCTGAGCCAATATCGGATAGAGCCTCAGATTGCGCTTGATTCTTTTTTTGCCAATCTGTTTGCGACCCAAATGTGTGCATATCACCTGCATGAACAGCGGCAGCTGTGGCTCCAACAGTAGCCACAACACCCAAAGTACCCATCAAAATCTTCATTCCCAATCCTCTTCCTGGAGACTTGAAATACTTATGAAACTTTTCGTTGCCATCAAAATCCAATAGCAAAACGTTTTGACTAGAACCAAGAAATATACCATCATCGCGCATCGAAATTGTGGATGGAGCTTCGCCTTCATCAAGTTTATAGGATGCAAGGGTCGATATATCTCCATTGGTTTCATCAACCGAAATCAATTCATTGCCCGTACTGATTAGATATCGTTTATTTACCTCATCATAGGTTGCCGCCACAGCTGCTGCTTTCTTGTATTTTATTGGTTTTGACAATATAGACTCTCCAGTTTTGTCATTAAAAACTCCCGCATCTGTATCGGTGATATATATAACGCCCTGAGGTGTTGACGCCATTACTTGAATATTTTCGCCTGTCTTAAGAGGACTTTTGAAAAGTGTTTTGCCATCAAATGATATTTTATTCACTCCTCCCTGAAACATCCCAAACAAAATTCCATCATCTTGAATATAAAAATGTTGCACAATTCCTTTGGTTTTAGGTGCTTTCTCCCATAAGTCCTCACCACTTGCTGCATCCAAAAACGAGATATATGATTCGGCTTTATCACCTACCACCCTACCCACTAATGAGCTACCGCCCGACTTAACCAAATCACCCACCACAGCTATACCCTGGGGCAAGATGCTAAATTGAGATATCACACCTTTTATTTTTCGCTCTTTAGCCCACAGCTCTGCACCATCTTGAGCTCCAAACTTATGGATGCGAGTATTATTGTTTTTCTCTTCAAAGCCATAAATCTCATTTCCCGACTCATCAGCTACCATCTTTGTTAGATTTTTGGTTTTAGATTCCCACACTACGTTTCCACTTTCAAGATCAACACAAACTACACCCTTGGTGGTTGGTGTAAAAATCTTTGTTTTAACCCATGCAGGAGTCCCTGAAAGGGCAAGTGATGAAGAACTAATTTTACCCGTCTCTCTAAACTTTGGCTCAAGGTATGCAAAACCCACCTCTTCGCCCGTCGCCAAATCATAGAGCCCCACTGCCGGCACATTTACTTTTACTGGAGCTCCTTTTGGCTTTTCACTTTTAGTGCCCGAAACCAGCAACTTGTTTTCGGGAAGAAATACTTCGGCTGAATTGATGGCATGCCAACCCCTACTATCGGTATCAAACAAAACTTGTCCAGACACAACATCCACAACTGCTCGCTTGGTAGCACCAGTTAGTATTTTTGCGTCCTTCGATACAATTATGTAGGGCGAATTGGGTACATATTCCACACTCTCCGCTTTCACCTTTCCATAATCATTAAACACAAATATTGGTTTGCTTTGGCTAGGCAAAATACCAGTGATGCCATTCGAACCAATTGCCAACAGCACGCCTGCTTCAGTAAGCTGCATAGTTTCTACCGCTCCATCTATTTGATAAACATTATCTGGTGTTGTCTTTTGGGCATAAAGGCACACGCCCATCATCAAAAAAAATAACAAGGATAACTTTCTCATAACTTTTGACTTTAAATTAAAGAATACCGTGAATAAAAATGTTAAATGAAATATCTAAGATATTGCTGTGATTAAATATTCCTCTTTGTCAAATGCATTGATTATCTGCACAAGCAATACTGCATCGTTATTTATCTACGCACTACCGTAGATACAAAAAAATGTGACTTTGTAGAACTATTTCTTAACACTTATAAAACATTTATTGCTCTCACTTGATATTGATTAATCATCAATTAGTACTTATTTATCCTTATTTCTAATATTTCCTTACTATTAACGGGTTTTTGGCAAAATCGGTTTAATCGTTTATCTCTCTATTCTTCACATACTTATCCAACCATTGGTCTTGTTCCCACAGCAAATGCAGCACGCTCTCTTTGGCGGCATAGCCATGACTTTCCATTGGCAATATCACTAAGCGAACGGGAGCACCAAAGCTTTTGAGGGCTTGGAAATATCTTTCACTTTGTTGTGTGTGAGTGCCCGAGTTGTTGTCGGCTTCGCCATGCACTAGCAGCATTGGTGTTTTCATTTTGTCGGCATGCATAAATGGCGACATGTTGTTGTAAACATCTGTTGCCTTCCAGTAGCTTCGCTCTTCACTTTGAAAACCAAATGGGGTGAGCGTGCGGTTGTAAGCTCCACTGCGAGCTATACCAGCAGCAAACAAATCAGAATGCGAAAGCAAGTTGGCTGTCATAAATGCTCCATATGAGTGTCCGCCAATTGCCACTCTATTTCGGTCGATGTAGCCAAGATTGTCGAGTGCATCAATTGCCGATTTTGCATTGTCAATCAACTGCTCCACAAAGGTGTCGTTGGGCTGTTCGTCGCCTTCACCCACAATTGGGAATGATGCATTGTCGAGCACGGCATATCCACGAGTTATCCAATATATGGGGTTGCCATACGACAGATAGTTGAATGTGTTGGGATTTGATGTGTTTTGACCTGCACTGCTCTTATCTTTATATTCAGTTGGATAAGCCCACATTATCAATGGTAGCCTCTCTTTGCTTTCTCTATCGTAGCCCACAGGCAAATAGAGGGTTCCGTTGAGCTCCACACCATCCGAGCGCTTGTAGGTTATCACCTCTTTGTAGGCATTTTCGATGCTCTTAAATGGATTTTCGAAATGAGTTAATGCCTCGGGTGCCTTTTTGCTGCGTATATTACGAATGTAGTAGTTAGGATATTCCGTTGGCGACTCAATTCGGGTAATTATGGTTCCCTTTTTGCTATCTAGGAATGTTATCAAATCTTCAACCTTGTCGGTGTAGGTAGATTGATAAATACGCTTCTTTTTGAGTGTTTTCAAATCAAACTCATCGATAAATGGGAATTGACCTTCGGGTGTGAATCCATCACCAAATAGATAAATCTTGCTCCCATCCATTTTTAGTGAATAGCGCCCAAATTTATTTTTGTCGGTTTGAGGCGAACCCACGCTGCTATACACGTCCTGATAGTTGCGATCGACAATGATTTGTGGTTCCACACTATTGTCGGATGGGTTGATGAGATAGGTTTTGGTGTTGCGGGTGTTCCACCAATTGTCGTTTAGCAACGCATAGCTGTCGTTACCCCACACTATACCTGCATATCTGCCAATGGTTTTTGCCACCGAGCGAGGCGTGCCATCAAAGGGTGCCGATAGCTCAAACACCTCATCTCTAAAGTCAACCTCTACTGCGGGATCGCCTTTATCGAGTGCCTCTGCCCAAAACAGTGTTGACGGTTTGTCGGCTCGCCAATTTATTGAGCGTTTGCCCTCAAATGTTGCCATAAATCCTACGGGAAGATTATCGAGCAAGGGCTGCTGACTAAAATTGCTTACATGCTCGCCATCAGCTGTGTAGATATCAGTTTTGTTTGGGAAACTATTGTAGGGCACTACATACGAAAATGGCTGAACCAAAGTGCGCAATAGTATATAGCTACCATCGGGCGAAAAAGATTCGCCAAGATACATATCTGCCTCTCTCCATAGTGTTTTTTCGCCATCTAGGTTCACCTTGTATAGTTCGGAAGTCATCAAGTTCTCAAAATTTGCCTCATCCATCGAGTTCTTCAGAAGATCTTGATAGGTTCTGTTTTGCGATATTTGTCCATCGCTCGTAGATACGATTGGTCCCTCAGGAATAGCCACCTCGGTGTTGATGAGCTCTGCTCTATTTGATGGGAGAATCCTAACTAGCAATTCATTGCCCGACACAAACCAGGTGTAGGGCATGCCAGCATTTGCATTTAGAATTGCTTCGGTTAGCTTTTTCACCTTTAGTGTCTCTAGGTCTGCCAACCAAAGCTCAACCCCTTTGCTAGTAGTGTGTGTGAAAGCTAGCTTAGACTCGTCGGGCGAGAATGACAAAAATGAGATTTGTGGATTTTGGGGCAACCCCTCAAAGTCTTTTAAATCTTTGTCGGTTGTTTTCTTAAATCTCATGTTGTTTATATACGAAACAGTGCTCGAGATGTTCACATCTGGATTTATTCTCAGTCCCCCCAATCTTAGTTCAGGCTGATTGAGATCTTGTAGCGACTTGTAGGGTGCACGATAAAAGAACAACATCTTTTCGCCCTTGCTGTCCATGTTCACCCCTGGGGCTCTTTCGATATCCACAAGCTCCAATATTTCTTGCGGCGGCTTTTGATACACCAATTTTTCTTGTGCGTTAGCTTGCATACTCATAATTAAACATACTGATAATAGAATAAAAAAATTCTTCATGTGATTATTGTTTTAGATGTTTGTGTTGCATCAAAGTTTTTTGTGGAAGATGCTGCCTGATGCTTGTGCTGTGGGCATCACCAACATATCATTTATATTTACATGTGCAGGGCGTGAAGCCACAAACCAAATACACTCGGCAATGTCTTGTGCCACTAGGTTATCAAATCCTTCATACACTTTGTCGGCACGTTCTTTGTCGCCATGAAAGCGAACAATAGAGAATTCTGTTTCAACAGCTCCGGGGCTCACTTGTGTCACTTTTATATTGTGAGGTAGCATATCAATGCGCATTCCTTTGGTGATGGCATCAACTGCGTGCTTGGTGGCGCAATATACATTGCCATTTGGATACACCTCTTTACCAGCAATCGAACCTATATTTATTATGTGTCCGCTTTTGCGTTCAATCATTCTGGGCGATACGGTTCGTGTCACGTAAATTAAGCCCTTTACGTTGGTGTCAATCATTCTGTTCCAATCATCTGTGTCGCCATCTTGAAAGGTGCTTAGTCCTGCAGCCAATCCCGCATTGTTAACTAGGTAATCAATGTTTTTCCAATCTTCGGGGAGGTTGCCTAGGTTTAACTTGACCTCTTCTTCGTTACGAACATCAAAACAAAGCGACAAGACACGAACATTCATAGCTTGGAGTTTGTTTTTCAAAATATCAAGACGCTCTTTGCGACGTCCTGTAATGATAACATCAATGCCATTTTCGGCAAAAATCATAGCAGTTGCTTCACCTATTCCAGATGTGGCTCCTGTTACTAAAGCAATTTTAGACATATATGTAAATTCTTTATTTGTGAAATAATTTCAAAATTAGTGGAATAAATCGAATGGAATAGCATTTTGTCTAATAAAAAGTCTAATTTTACATTCAAATCAGGATTTTATAATTTCAATGTTATGGAAAAAGATTTTATTACAGTAAAAACATTTACTTATCCTGCCGATGTTACGATGGTTCAATCATATATGGAGATGATGGGTATCGAAACATATATGAAAAATCTCGTGTCAAACAGATTGGCATACACCATTGGAGGTATCGAAATGCAAGTGAAGGTGGCTGATTATGAAGCAGCCAAAAAGGCACTTATAGAGGGCGGATATTCAAATCCTGAGGATTTTAGATTCTAATATTTTTGAACCATACTATTATGAGCACAATACGTAAACTTTACAAATCAGACAAATACAAATTTGTGTTGGTCTCTTTCCTAATCATTCTGGGCATTATCCTTTTCAAGGAACTGCGTGTGTATATGAGCAGTTTTTTGAGCGCAGCCACTCTTTATGTGTTGCTGAAAGGGCAGATGATGTTTATGGTTGAGAAATGGAAATTCAGAAGGGGATTGGCAGCATTACTACTCACACTTGAGGGGCTTCTGTTTTTCCTTATTCCTCTCACAGGTGTTGCATTTTTAGTTATTGATACTGTTACAGGTATCACCATCGACCCTCGCGAAGTTATTGAAAATGTGAATAGCTTTATCGCTTCGCTTGAAAGCAAACTTGACTTCAAAATATTCACTCCCGAGAATTTATCTAGCCTTCCTAAAATTGGAGGGAACATATTGCAATCGCTTGGGGCTGGCATCTACTCGCTGATTATTAATTCTATTTTCTCGATGTTCATTCTCTTCTATATGCTTCTCAATTATGATGAATTTGACAAAATGGTGAGGGAGATTCTGCCACTAAAGGAGGAGAATAAAAACATACTTGCGGGCGAAACAAAAATGATTATTCAAGCAAACGCAATAGGCATTCCACTATTGGCTATTGTGCAGGGTATATTTGCCTATTTTGGGTATCTTTTCTTTGGCATCGACAATCCTTTGCTTTATGCTATTATGACAGGGTTTGCCACTATAATTCCTTTGCTTGGCACGGCACTTGTGTGGGTGCCCCTATCAATTGGCATAATATTGGGAGGTGATTTGACTTATGGGATTGGGCTTGGACTTTATGGATTTATTATTATTGGTGGGGTGGATAATGTGGCTCGTCTGTTGCTTCAAAAAGTGATTGCCGATATACATCCTCTTATCACAATATTGGGAGTGATAATTGGTCTTCCCATGTTTGGTTTTTGGGGTGTAATATTTGGTCCATTACTTCTATCGTTGTTTGTTTTGTTTTTCAATATGTATCGCCACGATTTCATCCCTGGCTCGAACGCAAAACCGTATGTGACCACTCGTCCAAAATCAACAGAAACCGTGTTGCCAACACTTGAAGAAGCGGTGGGAAAAATTGGTAAAAACAAAGAAAAGAGAGATAAAAGTGACAACGGTAACATTAATAATGAAACAAATAAAAATGAAGATTAAACAACAACTAGCCTTGGCAGTCTTTTTATTGATTGTTTTGGCTGCTGGCAGTTGCAAACAAAAAGAAAAATCGAGTAATAATTCTAATGATTCTACACTTTCGAACGACCTAATCAAACACTCAGCAGGGTTTGACATAGTTGATTATGAAAACTACACCAAGGTTATTATTAACAATCCGTGGGACAAAAAGAGTAACAAACCATTTGCGGTATATTACCTATATGGTGACGACAATGCAGAAATACCCTACGATGATGGATTTAAAATAAAGATTCCTATTAGCTCGGTGATTGTGAACACATTCTCTTACTTTGAGTTTCTAAATCAGCTAGGACATCTAGACAAAGTGGTGGCAGTGACAGATGCCGAAAGAATTTATAATGCTGAGATACTTGATGGACTAAAAAATGGCAGGATACAAGACTTGGGTGATCCTTTCAATCCAAATATCGAAAGAACATTGATGGTGAAGGCTGATGCTTTGATAAACTCTGCCTATGTGCAGCAAGACAATTTGAGCGAAAGGGTGCAAAAGACGGGGCTACCAGTTATATATTCGCTGGAGTGGACGGAAGCTACTCCCTTGGCGCGTGCTGAATGGATAAAACTGATTGCTGAATTTGTGGGGCAAAGGGCTATGGCGCAAAAGCTTTTTGACGAAATTGAGCAACGATACAACAATAATATTGCAATTGTGAGAGATGCGGCTAAGAAGCCTTATGTGTTGTCGGGAGACAACTTTCAAGACACATGGTATGTGCCAGGTGGTGATAGTTTTAATGCTTACTTTTTTAGAGATGCTGGTGCAAACTACTATTATGCTGACAAAAACAATGAGACTGGAAGCATTGGCTTGGACATCGAATCTATTCTAACCCAATTTGGACAAGCCGATGTGTGGGTTGGTTGCAATGCTAACACATATGCCGAACTTGAGGGAAAAGACAAAAAATATACGTTGCTTAAATCATTTAAAGACAAGAGGGTGTTTAACAATCTAAATAGAACAACTGCTACGGGTGGAAATGATTATTTTGAGAGTGCTATTGCCAACCCAGATTTGATTTTACGTGACCTAATAAAAGCTTTTCACCCAGATGTACTTGAACAGGAAGAGTTTGTTTATTTTAAGCCACTAAACTAAGGAGAGGGGGAAAATAAGAATTGAAAAATAAGAATTACATTTTCTTGTATCTAATGCTGCTGCTCATTCTGCTGTTTGTAGTTGACCTATTTGTGGGCAATGCAAATATTGGGATGAAAGATGGAATTAAAGCTCTGTTTGCATCGTCGGACAATGAGATAATAGATGAGATAATTTTCAACTATCGACTTCCCAAGGCAATTACTGCATTGTTGGCGGGAGCATCACTTTCGGTTGCAGGCTTGTTGATGCAAACTCTGTTTAGAAATGCATTGGCTGGTCCCGACGTGTTGGGCGTGAGCTCGGGAGCGGGACTTGGGGTTGCAATTCTCACGCTGATGGCAAGCACATCTGCCTATCCATTTATCGAATCACTAGGCAGCATGGCTCAAGTGGTTGTGGCAATTGGAGGAGCCACACTAGTGTTGCTATTAATTCTATTTGTTTCATCTCGCATCAACGATTCGGTTACGATTCTTGTGCTGGGTATGATATTTGGATATGTGACTAGTGCGGCAATCACCATACTTCAAAGCTTTGCCGATCCCGATTCGCTAAAACTATTTATCACATGGACATTTGGTAGCCTAAGCACTGTGACATGGGAAAAGATGCCAATTCTTGCCGCTTTGGCTATTGCAGGAGTTGCCTCCATCTTTATCATACAAAAGCCTCTCAACAGCTTGCTACTTGGCGAGAAGTATGCAATAAGCATAGGATTAAATGTAAAACAGATACGCATTGTGATTATTATTATCACTGCCATCATCACAGGAGTGGTCACAGCTTTCACTGGTCCCATTGCCTTTGTGGGAGTGGTGGTTCCACACTTTGCACGTAGCGCATTTGGCACCGTTAATCACAAAACAATTATACCTGCAACTATCCTACTGGGTGGCATTTTGCTGATTGCTTGTGACATAATTTCCCAAATACCCCTATCGAACCGAACTTTGCCAATAAATGCTGTCACTGCCCTGTTTGGTGCACCTATGATTGTTTGGATAGTGCTGAAAAGGAAGAGGTTATAATAGGAACTCACAGTTATAAACAACAGCAAGAATACCAATAGACATACTCAATATCACATCATTCTATTCAACTAAAATTTATTGTTTGTTGATTTATAATTTCGTATCTTTGTATCAACATTTAACAAAAAACAAACTAATAAAAACAATTATGAGCACATTAAATTACACACTAGTAGATGCAAAAGTTGCAGAAAACGTTTCAAAAGAGCTACAAGTACTTTTAGCAGACCTTCAATTATTCTATACAAACCTTCGTGGTTTTCACTGGAACATTAAAGGACCAAACTTCCAACAACTTCATGAGCAATATGAAGAGATGTATGATGACACTGCAGATAAAGTGGACGAGGTTGCAGAAAGAATCCTTATGCTAGGACAAACTCCAACTCACACATTTAGCGAGTACCTAAAAGTGGCTACTATCAAAGAAACTGGCGTGGTGAGCGATGCTAAAGAGATTGCAAAACTAATCCTTGACAATCTTAAGACCCTTATTGCACAAGAAAGAAAAGTGATGGACCTTGCTAACGAGGGCGATGACGAAGCTACTGCAGCAATGATGAGCGACTACATCAGAGAGCAAGAAAAAACAATCTGGTTAATTGTTTCAACTCTAGCATAAGCTACTAACAAGCGATAGACACTTAAAAGGCTATCACAATCCGAACATAAAAAAACACCGATAGAATCATTCTCTCGGTGTTTTTTTGTGTCTGGTGATGGAGTATCTATTCCCTTACAAGTTTGTTGCGCTCATAAACTCGTCTTGAATTGAACCAATAAATTATCATTGCCACAAAGCTAAGTGAGGCAGTAACAAGATACATATTTGAAAATCCCATTTTGCCAGCAATAGTTGCACCCAAAAGCATTCCTAATCCTATGCCAACATCAAAGCCCGTAAGATATGTTGAGTTTGCAGTTCCACGTTTGGTGTGGGGTGCCATGTTTATATAAATAGTTTGCAAGGCGGGCAGTAGTGTGCCATATCCAACACCAAGTGTGAAGGCAGAGATAAAGAAAAGCCAAACACTCTGAGCATTGGCAAAGCCTACAAAGCCCAGAATGATAACAGCAATTGCTATCATAATAACGCTATGAATATGTCCTTTATCAACAAGTCTGCCAGATGCAATTCGGGAAACAACTATACCAGATGCTAAGAAAAGAAAGAACATACCTGCATTGCTTAGCTCTATCTGTTTTCCATACAACACAGCATAGGCAATGAGAGTGCCCCAACCAAAAGAAAGAAATAATTGATTGAAGAATACTGGCAATCCTTTCACCAATATAAATCTGTCGAGCGAAATTGGAGGAGTTTCATCTAACTTTTTGCGTTGTGGCACCTTTATTTGTGTTACAGCCAATATTGCAAGAATCCCCATACCAATGGCAACGCTCACAAGTGTTTCAAAACCAAAACCATTGTAAATTTCAACAGCTATGAAAGGGGCAAAAGCCATTGCTATATTCATAGTTACCCCAAAATAGCCAATACCCTCGGCACGACGTGAAGAGGGAACAATGTCAATTGCAACCGTGTTTGACGAAACGGTGGTGAGCCCCCAAAACAATCCGTGGGCAAACCTTAGAATAATAAATACCGCAACTGTGGCGGCAAAGTAGTATCCAAAAAACATAAGCACAAAAAACGAAACTCCAATCATATAGAGTGGCTTTCGAGAATATACATCTACCCAATATCCGCAAAAGGGGCGAATGATGAGTAGTGCCAATGAATATGAAGATAGAACTATCCCAATATTTGATGGAGTCACATTGAGCTGCTCCGACAAGTAAATGGGAATGGTGGGCATTAGCAGGTGAAACGAACTTGCTATTAAAAAATTAGCCAATGCGGCAGTTATAAAATCCTTGGTCCACAACCTTTCTCTCTTTTCCATATTCTTTTATTCTAACTGTTATTTTGCTTGTGTTTTTATAATCCCCAAATATACATAAAAAACAAAACTGGGTAGCTCTATTTCGATACCCAGTTTTATTTCTAATATTTATGTTAAACAATTACTTGAACTGCTTATCAATA
>CAYFSV010000066.1:0-12192 GCA_964345815.1 uncultured Proteiniphilum sp.
AGTATGGCTTTGTCGAATTTGTTTTTTCCTTTTGGAGCAAATACTGGATATTGAAATAAGTAGTTCTCAGTGATATTTGTGTCAGAAAACTGCAGCAACTTATTCTCTGACTCAACAGTTGTTTCACTATTAAAATTGAAGAAGCTAATCTCCATCTTGCTGTTATCAATGCTACATGATTTGTTCATCTTAAAGCAGTTGTTCAGCTGTGCATATCGTTCGTTATAGTTCATTGTATTTCTTTTTTCAACAAAAGAACATTCTTTTATAATTGTCTGCAAATGAAAGGGAAAAGTGCTATTGAAAAGGGGTAGATACTCATATGTGGGGTGAAATTCGTCATACAGGGGTGAAATTATTGAGGGTTGAACAACCTACTTTTGGAATTTCTTCAATAAAAATCTACCTTTGTGACTGGTGATGACAAATTAAATACTGTAATGCGATGAACAGGAAAATACCTTCCTATCTTTATGAGAAAAGCAATAGCGTGAAGATGATTATTTTCACAGCCATTTTTGCTTTATTGTTTATTAATGTATTCCAGCCCTTTGGTTCGCGAGATTGGTATCCTGGCGTATCAGACATAAAGTATTTTGCATTCTCTAGTATTATTATTCTCACGGGAATGTTGGTTGTGGTCATTAGCAGAGTCATTCTCACCCGCTATTCGCGCAAGCATCCTATTCTTTATTGGCAGTATACAGTTGTGATATTGAGTGAAATATTGGCAATGGCTATTTTCTACACTCTTTTTGCAAGATATTTTCCTAAAGATGGAATTAATAGAGAGATTACAGAGGTATTTAAACAGAGCATCACCAACACCGCACTAATATTGTTGTTGCCTTATGCTATTTCATGGCTCTATTTTTCGTGGAAAGAGAAGAGTGCCATGCTTGAAGACATGGAGCAACAAAGAGCAAGTGATGTTAAAACCAAATCACTTATTGCATTTTCTGACGAAAAGGGCGATTTGAAGCTTTCGGTGATGCTCGATAATCTGCTTTATATTGAGTCGGCTGATAATTATGCTAATATATGCTATCTCAATAAGTCGGATGTGTCTCACTTTTTGTTGAGAAACTCTTTGAAAAGAATTGAAGAACAATATGCAGCCGACACCCCTCTCACTCGGTGTCATAGGTCTTATATTGTGAATATGGATAAGGTGAAGATATTGAAAAAGATAAAGGGCGCGATTGTGCTTGAGCTAGATGTGGAGCGAACTCCCGACATTCCTGTATCCAAAACTTATTATGATTCATTTATGCAAAAGTTTTCTCAATATTCAGTTTGAATGATTTGATATAACGTGAGTTACAACCACTTTATCTTTGCTGGTCTGTGAAGTTATTAGAGAGGAGAAGAAGAAATAAATAAAACTAAACTACAAGAAATCAATATTTTGTACTACTTTTGCAGTAATAGTAGGTCGGTTTGTCGCTATTCGCTTTAAGCGAAGGGAGGAAAGTCCGGGCAACATAGAGCACCATATTTCCTAACGGGAAGCTGCTTGTGAGGGCAGAGTAGCGTAACAGAAAATTACCGCCTTGCATCTTTGTATAAGAAGCGGGGTAAGGGTGAAAAGGTGAGGTAAGAGCTCACCGGGCTGCATGGCAACATGTGGCGCCGTACGTCTTATGGGTTGTAAGGCCATGTATATCGGTTATATGTAGGATTGCTCGTCCGATGCCGAGGGGTAGGCTGCTAAAGAGTGGTGGCGACACTATCTCGCAGATAAATGACAGACATCTGTTGCAAAATAGATACAGAACCCGGCTTATAGACCTACTATTTTTTTATTTTTCAATAATATATGGCACTTAAAATCAAAAGATCAAGACGAGTAGCGGATGAGGATAGAGAGAAACCTGGTTTTATTAAGAGGATTAATCTCAAGATAAAAGAGTGGATTCATTTTCTCACATATGATATATGGCGCTTAAATCCTGAGAACTTTTCGGGAAAGAAAAACATATTCCACAATATTCTTAAAATTATTATGCTCACCGTTCGCGGTGTGCAAGAGCAGGACTTGAGCTCAAGTTCTCGTTCGCTCACCTATCGCACCATATTGTCAATCGTGCCAATGTTGGCGGTTATTTTTGCTATTGCTCGTGGTTTTGGATTTGAAAAGATTGTGGAGAGTCAAATATTTGATTTCTTTAGTAGTAATGATTTTGAAATAGCTGCTCCTGTTAGCTTTGAAAATAATACAAATACTTATATCAATACTGATACTGTTGCTGATATTGCTAGCCATAACTCATCAATAATTAATGTGCCACCCACTCTTGAGAGCTCTCTGCATAGTGACACAACGGTGGCTACTGACACTTTGATGCACGATACCACAACATTCACAATTGAAACATTGGTGACATTTGTAAACAATTCGCTAGAACATGCCAAAGGTGGCGTGTTTGCAGGGATTGGTGTGGCTTTGTTGCTATATACTATTGTGTTGCTATTTACTGATATCGAAAATAGCTTCAATAGAATATGGGGTATTAAAAAGGGAAGACCAATCCAACGAAGGGTAATTGATTATTTTGCTCTGATGCTTCTTTTGCCACTTTTAGTGGTTGTCAATTATAGCTTGACTGCAATAATTCAAGCCTCTGCCGACACACTTGATAGCTATACGCATATTGTTACGCCTGCAATGGATCAGGTTCTAAATATTCTTCCTTTTGTGGTTATGATTGTGTCGATGACATTGTTATATAAACTGATGCCCAACCTGAAAGTGAAATTCACTAGTGCGCTTGTGGGAGGGATAGTTGGGGGGATAGCTTTGCAGGTTTTTCAGATGGTTTATCTAGAAGGACAGCTTTGGATTTCTAAATATAACGCTATATATGGAGCTTTTGCGGCACTTCCACTATTGCTTTTGTGGACACAAGTGTCGTGGTTTATTGTTTTGATTGGTGCCGAAATTTCATTTGCAACTCAAAATGTTCAGCAGTTTTCATTCGATAGAGAGACAAAAAACATTACTCGTCGATATAGAGATTTCTTCACCATTATTGTGGCATCCACCATTGTGAAGCGTTTTGCTGAGAATAGGGCTCCTCTTTCGGCTGCCATGATTTCGCTTAAGTGCGAGATTCCTATAAAGCTTACCAACGATATAATTGATGAGTTGGTTAAATTGGAAATGGTGTTGCCAACGCCAATGACCGATGATGAGCGGGTGATGGCATATCAGCCTGCATATGATATTAATATGATGACAGTGGCAAGTCTTATGGAGATGATAGATAATGATGGCACCGAGGATTTCCATGTTGATGCTGAGCATATTTACTCAAACCATTGGAATGCATTGCTCGAAACTAGGATGTGTGCCTACGAGAATACTAAAGACATGATGCTTAAAGATTTGTAGGTGCTAGTATCTTCTCACAAGTTCCAAATCATCAGACATATATCTCTTTGTTATACTACCTAGTGCTTTCGAATCTTCGCCACACAATTTGTCGAGCAAATTCCAAAATGCTTTACTATGATTTTGCTCAATAGTGTGGGCTAACTCGTGTAGAATAACATAGTCTATAAGCTTTTGTGGTAGCATCATAAGATAGTATGACAGATTAATGTTTTTGTTGTGAGAGCAACTTCCCCATCTTCCTCTGCTTTTGCTTATCTTCACTTGATTGACAGTCAAGCCAAGTTTTTCTGCAAACTCTATTGTCCTCGGAATCAAAACTTGCTGAGCTTGTTTGTATATAATGTTGTTTATCATATACAATATTTGTCTTTGATTATCAGGCTTATCTATCTCAATTGATGGCGACACCATAATAATCACCTCATTATCAGTTTTTAAATAATCGAAAGATGTTGTTTGACTGGTCACTTCAACCCGTATTTTCAGAGTAGATGTTTCTATTTTCATTCCATCTTCAATTGCTTTTGCCGATTTTCGTTTCTCCTCCAAAAAGCTACTCAATTCGGGTCGCATTTCGTCAATGACATCAGGTAGTTCCTTCAAATTAAACCATACTGGAATTGTGATAATAATGTGGTCTTTGTTATATCGTGCAATTATTCGTTTGGCACGTGCATTTCTGCGAATAGCAATTGTGCCAAGCTCCTTATCTATAAATTTATTTCCCAATCTGTCTTTGTTTTATAAATATCAATTATTAGATGCAAAATAACAAAACAATTTTGATTTTTCACCCCGTTCTATTTTATAATATCATGTATCTTCCCATTTAAAATGGGATGTAGTAATAAAAGTGTATAAAAGTGCTTTTTTATTTGTCAGATTGTAATAATATGTAATGTTTTAATATCTTTACGCTCTTAAAGGGTGGTGAAATTGTTTCAATTGACAATTCATCTCTCTTTTTCAATTATATGCAAACTAAAATATGATTTGAGATGAGCAAATTTAAAATTAAAACTCTGAATGGGATAGCCGAGAATGGGTTAGAAAAATTTGGAGCAAACTATGATATCGATAGCCAAATGGAAAATCCAGATGCTATTGTGGTAAGAAGTGCTTCGTTGCACGAAACAGATTTTCCTGAAAGTTTAAATAGTATTGCACGTGCTGGAGCTGGGGTAAATAATATTCCGATAGACAGATGTACGGAGTCTGGAATTGTTGTATTCAACACGCCTGGAGCAAATGCAAATGCGGTGAAGGAGCTTGCCGTTGCATCACTTTTGTTGTCATCTCGCAAAATAATAGATGGTGTGAATTGGGTGCGAACTCTTGAGGGTGACGACATATCAAAAGATGTGGAAAAGGGAAAGTCGCAATTTGTGGGTCCCGAAATACGTGGCAAGCGCCTTGGTGTTATAGGCTTGGGTGCAATCGGCGTAATGGTTGCCAATGCCGCTGTAAATATGGATATGAAAGTTTATGGATACGATCCTTATATTTCTGTAGAGCATGCGTGGGGCTTATCAAGGTCGGTAAAGAAAGCCGATGATTTGGACAAACTATTTAGCAAGTGCGATTATATTACTCTTCATGTTCCATTGACTGACCAAACCAAAGGTATTTTAAATAAAGAGGTTTTTGAACGAATGAAGCCCGGAATGCGCGTTCTTAATCTTTCGCGAGGTGGATTGGTTAATGATGATGACATAATTGTGGCTCTCGAAAAGGGGTATGTGAGTACCTATATAACCGATTTTCCTGATGCAAAGCTTTTAAATGTGCCAGGTGTGATTCCAGTTCCTCATTTGGGCGCTTCAACTCCTGAGAGTGAAGACAATTGCGCCATTATGGCGGTGCTACAAACCAAAGACTTTTTGGAGAATGGAAACATCAAAAACTCTGTAAACTTTCCGTCTTGTGACCTTGGAATCCGTATGGCGAAGCACAGGCTGACAATAGCACACCGAAATATACCAAAGATGTTGGGGCAGATTTCTGCAGTTCTTTCAGAGCAGGGTGTCAATATTGTTAATATGATAAATAGAAGCCGTGCCGAATATGCATACACCATGGTTGACCTTGAGTCTGAAATTACGGAAGAGAATGTGAAACGAATCAAGGATATTAGTGGCGTGATAAAAGTGCGGGTGCTGTGATGCTACGTAAAGAATAAATATAATGGGCAATGCTAATGATTTTATAAAGCATTGCCCATATTTTATTTATAATGTCGCTATTCTTTAAGTCTGATCCTATTGTTTTGTGGTGGTAGTGGCACAAACTCAGTTTCTCCTTTCACCTTTCCCATACTCTGGTCTAGCCATTCTTGCTTGGCTATCTCAATTTTCTCTCTACTGCTCGAAACAAAGTTCCAGTATAGATATCTCTTTTCGGGTAATGGTTCGCCACCAAAAATATAAACAGTGGTGTTGGGCTCCAATTCAAATTCGCACAGTTTAGTGTCTTTGGCAATCAATATTTGTTTAGGCTCATATCTATTTGTGTCTGATTTCACTGCACCATCTAGAATATACATTCCACTCTCGCCAAATAAATCATCACCTATATTAACCACTCCGCCATTTGTTGATTTTATCTCGATCATATAGAGTGGGGAGTAAACCGGTACGGGCGATTTTCTCCCAAAAGCCTCGCCAGCAATAAGTTTAAACTGCATTCCGTTTTGCTCCCACGATGGCAAATTGTCAGCTTCTACATGTGTAAAAGAGGGCTCCATATCCTCAAGCTCCTTTGGTAGTGCCACCCAAATTTGCATACCATGCAAACTCTTTTTTTTGCCCCTTAGTTGATTAGGTGTTCTTTCCGAATGCACGATTCCTTTTCCTGCAGTCATCCAATTCACTGCTCCTGGCTCAATTTCAATTTCAGAACCAATAGAGTCGCGATGCATAATTACTCCATCAAAAAGATATGTTAATGTTGACAACCCAATATGTGGATGTGGAGGCACATCCATGTTTTCGCTTGCTTCCAAATCTTTTGGACCCATATGATCGATAAACACAAAATGTCCGATAGCTCTTTTTTGTACAAATGGTAGCAACCTACCCACCATAAAGTTGCCAATGTCGGCAGCACGTTCTTCAATAATTAATTCAACATTCGACATAATGCTTTAGCTTTATTAAGATTAATTTTTATCTTTGCAAGATACAAATTAAATCAACAATCAACACAGCAAATTTAAAACTATGATAAAAGAAAGCACGGGGTTCTTGCCTGATGAGCTTATTTCACTGGGAAGTAGGCAATTATATTACAGACTATTTGAGCCCAATTCAAAATCAGTGAGAGGCACTCTGTTGCTTTTGCACGGAATGCAAGAGCACAGCGGACGTTATGTTGAGTTAGCAAGATTTCTTTGCGAACATAACTATGTGGTGATGTGCTACGATCATCTTGGACATGGCATGACAGCAAATGGAGAAGATGAGTTGGGTTTCTTTCAGCTTGGCAATCCAGCTCAGCAATTGGTGGATGATGCTGAGTATATGCTAAGATATCTACACCGACTATATCCCAAAGCATCACACTATGCACTTGGGCACTCTATGGGCTCATTTGTATTGAGATTGCTTCTACAGCAAGTTGATGATATGTTGGATGGTGCAATTCTGGTGGGAACAGGTGGAAAAAATCCCATTGCAGGTATGGCTAGGAGCGGATTAAAGCTTTTGAATAGGTTTGCCCCCAAAAAGAGGAGCACATTTGTGAACTCCACTTTTGAGAAGATGAATAACAGTAAGTTTAAGAACGAACCAGATGCTAGCTCCACAAGTTGGCTTAGCGTTAGTAAATCCAATCGTCAAGCATTTAGCAATGATCCTCTCAATGGCGTACCATTTTCAAATAATGGCTTTTATGCATTGTTGACACTTAATATTAATGCCACTAAAAAAGATTGGCAGAAGCCTATCCACAAAACTTTGCCACTATTGTTTATTAGTGGCGGAGACGATCCCATCGGTAATTTTGGAAAAGGAGTGAGGCAAACAGTAGATGAGCTAAAAGCTAATGGGTTTTTTAAAGTTAAGTTGAAGATTTATAAGGGTATGCGTCACGAGATACTGAATGAAGACATAAAAGACAAAGTATATAGGGATATTCTTAAGTGGCTCACTGAACATAGGAAACTATAAATGTGTTAGTGATGTAAGACAAAATTAATTGTTATGACAACCAATCAACTAGAGAAGTATTTTGAAAGAATAGAATATAGTGGCAACCATCTAAAAGCAGATTTGGATTTGCTAACTGAGCTACAACTATTGCACTCGCAAACATTTCCTTTCGAAAACCTAAACTCTTTTCTCAACTTGCCTGTCAAGCTTGATAGTGATTCATTATTCCAAAAATTTGTGATCAACCAAAGGGGTGGATATTGCTATGAGCAAAATATTTTATTCATGAATGTTCTTCGCACTCTCAATTTCAATGTTCGGGGCTTGACGGGTAGGGTGTTTAACAACGAAAAAATGATTGAACGACGCACTCATATGCTTCTTCTAATTGACATTAATGGAATGAGTTATATTTCGGATGTGGGTTTTGGTAGCCTTGCTTCATGCATGCCACTTAGGCTAGAGATTGATGTGGAGCAAAAAACCAACCATGAGCTTTATAGACTAAAGTCGTCAGATGAGGGTTTTATATTACAAATAAAGTTGAAGGATGCATGGCGCTCACTATATCTGTTTGATTTGCAAACCCAGTATCACGAAGATTTTGAGGTGGGCAATTGGTACACCTCCACTCATCCCTCCTCCAATTTTAGGCACAAATTGATGGCTTCATTAAAAAATGAGGACCGAAGCTTTAGTCTAGATAATCACGTATTCACCACATATTACTTGGATGGACGAAAGGAGAAAGCTATTCTTAAATCAAGTTCAGAGATTGAGAAGACACTTGAAGATGTGTTTGGCATAAATATGAACAACCTCGAATTGCCTTCCGATTTTTAAATATTAGCAACATAACAAAAGCCCTTCCAACTTTGATAATTGGAAGGGCTTTGTGGATATTATTAGTTATAAGTCAGCTTTTGCTACTTATAAATTTCTTTCTTACCTGCAAGCAGTGTATTTCTCATTAGCGAAACAATTGTCATCGGACCAACTCCACCTGGAACAGGTGTGATGTAGCTACACTTTGGTGCTACCTCATCAAAAGCTACGTCGCCCGTGAGTTTAAATCCTGATTTGCGTTCTGCATTTGG
The DNA here is from genome assembly GCA_964345815.1 of uncultured Proteiniphilum sp. Classification (GTDB taxonomy): domain Bacteria; phylum Bacteroidota; class Bacteroidia; order Bacteroidales; family Dysgonomonadaceae; genus Petrimonas. The sequence continues at coordinate 8,643 of CAYFSV010000066.1, forward strand.
CACTCTTGTTGTACCCACATCTATCACCACAGCTCCCTCTTTCACCATGTCGCCTTTCAAAAACTCGGGCACCCCAAGTGCAGCAATAATAATATCGGCTTCGAGGCACACCTCCTTAATGTTAGGAGTACGGCTGTGGCACACCGTTACGGTGCAATCGCCAGGATATCCCTTTTGCATAAGTAGGTTTGCCACAGGCTTGCCCACTATATTGCTACGACCTAGCACAACACAATTTTTGCCACTTGTTTCTATTTCATATCTTCTCAATAGCTCAACTATTCCCGCAGGAGTAGCCGATAAAAAACATGGCATCCCCAACGACATTCTACCCACATTTACGGGGTGAAATCCATCCACATCTTTGTGATAGTCAATGGCTTCAATTACTCTATCTTCCGAAATATGTTTTGGCAATGGCAGCTGAACAATAAAACCATCAATGTCATCATCCTTGTTTAGCTTGTCAACACATGCCAAAAGCTCATCTTCCGTAACATCATTGTTATATCGAATCAGTGTGGATTTAAATCCAACCTCTTCGCATGTTCTCACTTTATTAGCCACATAAGTTTCGCTACCGCCATCGTTTCCAACCAACACAGCAGCCAGATGTGGTGTTTTTCCTCCAGCAGCTTTTATATCAGCCACCTCTTGTGCAATTTCTTTTTTGATTTGTGCCGAAACGGCTTTGCCATCAATTAATTTCATGTTTATTTAGTTTAAAATCTATCTTCTTTTCTTTCTTCTGCCACCACCTCTTGCAGCATTCATCATCGCACGCTTGCCACCACCAGTGGTCATCATGTGCATCATTTTGCGAGTCTCATCAAATTGCTTGATTAGTTTGTTAACCTCTTGCACCTCCGTGCCACTACCCTTAGCAATTCGTGCTCTTCTGCTTCCATTAAGTATTTCAGGTCTCTCGCGCTCTGCTGGAGTCATCGAGTGTATGATAGCCTCGATGCTTTTGAATGCATCATCGTCTATGTCAAGATCTTTAATTTGCTTTCCAATTCCGGGAATCATTGAGGCAAGCTCTTTTAGATTACCCATCTTTTTCACTTGCTGAATTTGAGCTATAAAGTCGTTGAAGTCGAATTGATTTTTTGCAATCTTCTTCTGCAATCTTCTTGCCTCTTCCTCGTCATATTGCTCTTGTGCTCTTTCCACAAGCGAAACAATGTCACCCATGCCCAGGATACGGTCTGCCATACGCTCGGGGTGGAACACATCAAGTGCATCAAGTTTTTCGCCAGTTCCCACAAACTTAATTGGCTTGTCAACCACCGAACGAATTGAGAGAGCTGCACCACCACGTGTGTCACCATCTAGTTTGGTAAGAACCACACCGTTGAAGTTGAGTCTATCATTAAATTCTTTTGCTGTGTTCACGGCGTCTTGTCCTGTCATGGCATCCACCACAAACAAAATTTCGTCGGGATTAACTGCATCTTTAATTGCAGTAATCTCATTCATCAGCACTTCATCAATTGCCAAACGACCAGCGGTGTCAATAATCACCAAGTCTCTTCCTGTTTGTTTGGCTTGTTTTATGGCATTCTTAGCAATTTGAACGGGATCTTTGTTTTCCTCCTCAAAATATACTGGAACATTTATTTGCTCACCAAGAATTTTAAGTTGCTCGATAGCTGCAGGACGATAAACGTCGCCCGCTACCAAGAGGGGTTGACGTCCTTTCTTGGTTTTAAGCATATTTGCAAGCTTTCCCGAAAAGGTGGTTTTTCCCGAACCTTGCAATCCCGACATAAGTATGATGGCAGGCTTTCCCGAGATGTTGATCTCGGCTGCGGTGCCGCCCATAAGTGTAGCAAGCTCGTCGTGAACAATCTTAACCATCAGCTCGTGGGGCTTAACGGCTGTTAGCACGTCCTGCCCCAGTGCCTTTTCTTTTACTTTTTCGGTAAATTCTTTAGCTGTTTTGTAGTTAACGTCGGCGTCCAACAGCGCACGTCTCACGTCCTTTAGAGTTTCGGCTACGTTAATTTCGGTGATTCTTCCTTCACCCTTCAGTATTTTAAACGACCTTTCGAGTCTTTCACTTAAATTTTCAAACATAATTATTGTAATGAGTTGCTATTATTCTTTTTTTGATTTAGGTAGCAAAGATAACCAAAAAGCGCTAATTGACAAACTAAATAACACTCTCACTTTGTGGAGTATTGCATGCTTTTTGGGGTATTTATATTGCACTTTTATTCGTTTTGCATATCAAGCTTGTTCGATGTGTCTGCTCTTCTCGTTATTTCATTTTTGTAGAGCAATGTTCGTTTTAGGTCTAATGAGCTGGGCGACGAAGAGGCTAACATCAGCTCGTGTGCCATATCAGCCCACTGCACAGCTGTTTCCATTTCGTTTAGCATTTCATATCCCACAGCTATATTGTGTGCAATTTTTGCTTTGTTTGTTTTGCTTCTTTCTCTATCATATTGTGGCTCCCATAGTGCTAAAGCTTCTGTCCACTGATTGTTTTTGGCATATAGGTCTGCCTCTCTCATAGTTGATTTCACAGAGGTATATAACCATCTCTCTTGAAACTCCCAATGTGGCGAAAACACCTTTGTCATCTTCTCCGCAGCATAAACTGCAAGCTCTTTCATCGCCTCTTCCTGCGTTGGCAACACCAGTTCTGCATAAGCTCGCCCATCCCTAATGTCATATCCTTCCCATTTCAAACTGTCGTTATATTGAACCGAAGGTATTTGTCCATCCATAGTTGGCAAATAAACTCTCATAATTGATTGAATAGAGCCTTTCATTTCGCCATATATGTATCCTTCTTGATAAAAATGGTCAGTTCTATTGGTTTGCATTATCAGCTTGTCGAGCGAAATAATTGCATCAGCACCACTTTCATTGCGCATCTCTATCATCACCTCGGGCAATAGAGGCTGCTCGAGCCAGAAGTTGTTGTCGCGTCTCAACATTCTGCTATCGTAGAGCACATCATCAAAATATTCTTCTTCGCCTAAGAATTGTGATAAAGCTTCGGTGTAATAAATGGCTACACTATCGGCAGAGGCTTTTATCTTTTCAATCTCATTCTTTCCAAGTTTTTTTATTGTGTGCCCAATATCTTCGGGTTGCTCTGCCACATTGTTTACAACTAGCACGGTTCGCACATTTGATGGAAGCGTAATTTGTGCTGGTTCTCTAGTCTCAATGCTCATGTATCTGATTCCAGCGCAACTTGCAAGGAATGGGACAATAAGGAGTAGTGCATATTTATAATTTGATTTCATTTCAAATAAAGTTTTGTAGTGATTATTCTACAAATCTACAAATAATTATTTTGCTTCGGCACACTTCTTATAACCATTTTAATTGTTGCTTTTGACGCTATGTTTGTTGCCCTATCTGTTGATTTCGAGCCATCGCATCGAAGCTGGACCGTATTTGCACAACATTTCTTAACATCGCATCGAGGCTGGATGGCCCTTGCAGCGTCGCACAAGCCATCGCATTTAATGCGGAAGGGGTGTGCCACACTTTTCATGGCAGAAATCTCGAGGGAGGATCACTCAAATAG
>CAYFSV010000067.1:0-12067 GCA_964345815.1 uncultured Proteiniphilum sp.
TTAAGCACGTGAAGCGAAATTGCTCCTGTGCGATAAGATTTGTGTATGTTTTTTAAATTAATCATGTTTATGATTTGTGAATTCTGAATTTGTGATTTATAACAGCCAATAGCCAATAGCCAACAGCTAATCGCCAATAGCCAACCTAATTATCTCCACCACCTCATCCAATTCAATATCTAGTAGCTTCATCTTTTTGATAATCTCTGGCAATTCATTATTGAGAAATTCCTTTTTATACATCTTCTTCACCTCTCGTTTTGCACTCTTGGCGGTAAAAAAGCCTACGCCTCTCTTGTCATATATTATTTCTAACGACTTAAGATGTTCATAGCTACGCATCACCGTGTTTGGATTTACACCCAATGCTCCCCCCAACTCCCGAATAGATGGAATGCGCTCATCTTCGGGGTATTCGTTGTTGAGAATCTTCTCGCAGATATTGTCACTTATTTGCAAGTAGATGGGTTTATGTTCATCAAATTTCATAAGCAATTAATATCTTTTTGTTTTTAGCATAAAGTAGGACCCAATCACTAAGCCTATTGGCATTATGATGTCTATAAATATTCTGAATAACTGAATTATTACAATTGAAGAGTGGTCTCCAGCCTTTATGATTAATGATTGCCCTCTTCCTTCATACACATTAAATGTCAACCCATCTATATAATTCATATCTTTGATGAAAAGGTAGAATAGCCCAACCACAACACCTATCAAAATTATATGGAATATCATGAATACTCCGAATGTTTTTAAAAGCTTGTTGCGTCTAAACCACAGATTGCAGAACAGTATCATTTGCTGAAACGTAAATAGAATAAGAACCTTCTCCCAATTTAGAGATAATGAGTTGAAAAACTCAGCAACTGCAAATCCAGGCATTCGTGATGGGATTAATATAGAGAGCAATGTGTCGGTAAAACCATAGATTACTAATACGAAAATGGGTGAATAAATCAGATTCGTAAGATGCATTGTCAAATACTTCTCGAGAGATGATGCCGGCAATAACGCATCTGTGATGCCTTTCTTAGAGTCGTTGTATCCAAAAAAGAAAATAAAAGGAGCAAATGCTATGGATACAACTACCAAGAACCACAAAATAGAACCTCTGTTATCGGTAGATACAACTTCTGGTCCCCCAATCATATTGAATAGTAAGAATAATATAGGAAGTGAAGCAAAGGGCAATATGCTTCTTAACGAGTAATTTGTGGGATGAAACCATTTTCTATAAATCAGTTTCCCAAAGCGTTGTATGTTAAATATGTTGTTGCTCATAATTGATTAGTTATTAAATAGTTGATTGATTCTTTCTTTGTGTTTCATGCTTGCGTTGAACAAGGCTTCAAGGTTCACCTTGCTTTCATATTCATCGCTATTGATGCTTACACATATATTACCACCAAGAGTAGATTCAAAATAAAGCGCGTGCTCAGGAACAACTGTTTCGAGGCTAAAGTAGAGTTTTTGTGAAATTGTTTCCAAACTTGCATTCAAGAGCACATCGCGATTATCTAATATTATTATTGGGTCAATCAAATTCTCTAAATCTCTTACTTGATGAGTAGAAATGATTGCACATGTTGAGTCGTGGCAATATTGCGACATTATTTTACGAAACATTGTTTTGGATGGAATGTCCAGTCCATTGCTTGGCTCATCCATCAACAATAGTTCTGCATTCGTGGAAAGTGCAAATGCAATAGCAGCTTTTTTGGTTTGTCCGTGCGACAGTTTATTTAGCTTCTTATTTTCGTCCACATCAAAATCTCGTACTATTGCTTTGCATTTGTCAAAATCAAATTTTGGATAGAACGGAGCATTTAATTCAACGAACTGTTTCAGCGTCATGTCAAGCTGTATATATTCTAAATCTTCAGGTAAATAGTATAAATTGCTTAAAAATGAAGGAGTACGAGAAAAGGGGTTCTCACCATTTATCTTACATTCTCCCTCAACTGGCTTTTGCAAACCTGCAATTATTTTCAAAAGTGTGGTCTTTCCCACACCGTTTTCACCAAGTAATCCATATATTTTGCCTGCCTCCAAATTCATTGTAATGTTGCTTAATACAGTCTTTTTGCCATATTTAAACGATAAGTTTTTAATCTCTATCATATCTTTATTTGTTTATCAGTTTAGGTGTGCTAGTGAAGTAGTACACTGCAAATGTAATCACATTTTGCAATCCCACAATAGGCAATGATGCTTTTAACATTATTTGTATGTAGTTTAACATCAATGGGCGTGCTTGTTGCTATTTGCTATATCCCATTTTAATCTGCATCTTTGCATTCCCAAAATAACAATGTATCACAATGAAAACTATTCTCACCACTCTCAATGCTAAGTATATTCACACTTCGCTAGCTCTTCGTTGGCTATATGTAACCAACAAATCACATTTTGATATTGACTTTATAGAATATACAATCAAGGAGAGTGTAGAGACAATTGCTAACGAAATAATTGCTGCAAATTGTGATGTTGTAGGCATCAGTGTATCTATTTGGAACGTTGCTCAAAGCAAAGAGCTGGCAGATACTCTTAAAAAGCTAAAGCCTGAGATAGTGATAATTGTGGGTGGACCAGAGGTGAGCTACGAGCCAAAGTTTTTTGTAGATAATTGGAATATAGATTATGTGATAAGTGGTGAGGGCGAGTTTGTGTTGAGGCAATTGCTTCAAGCGTTGCAAAATGGCGATGAGGTGAATATCGAGAGTGTATCATCAAAAAAGCGCATTAGTTACAGACCAGCTCAAGCAGATATCAATGAGTTAATTAAATATCCATCACCATATCAATTAGAACGAGACAATAAAGATCGTAAAAACAGGATGACCTATTTTGAAACTTCTCGTGGATGTCCCTATTCATGTCAATACTGTTTGTCGTCACTCGAAAAAGGAGTTCGATATTTCCCACCAGAGTACGTTATCAACAACCTAGAGTATCTGGTAAACAGTGATGTTCGTCAAATCAAGTTCTTAGATAGAACTTTCAATCTAAATAAAAAGCACACCTCTTTGGTGTTCGATTTTTTGATTAATAACCATCGACCAAACCTTAGCTGTCAATTCGAGATATATGCCGATCTATTAAACGACGAGACAATTAATTATCTTAACGATAATGTTCCAAAGGACTTCTTCCGTTTCGAAATAGGCATTCAGTCCACTCACGAGCCAACAAATATTGCTGTGCAACGAAGACAAGATTTTCCTCTACTATCAGGAAACATTGAGAAGATTATGAAAGGTGATGTTATCGATCTTCATCTCGATCTTATTGCGGGATTGCCATATGAGACTTTCAGCAGGTTTCGAAAATCGTTCAATGATGTGTTTCGCTTAGGTGCTAAGGAGGTGCAGCTAGGTTTTCTGAAATTACTTAGAGGTACAAACCTTCGTCGTGATGCAAAGTTCTATGGGTATATTTATGACGAAGAGGCACCATATGAAATTATATCGGGCAATGACATAACCAAAAAAGATCTTGACAGAATAAGAGATGCCGAGGGTGCCCTTGAAAAGTTTTGGAACAGTGGACGCTTCATTCTCACAATGAACCATCTTTTCGACAATCAATATAGCGGTCGTTATTTCGAATTGTTTGATGAAATTGGTCAGTACTACAATAATCACAATCTGCCACATATGGGCTATCAACTCGAAGATCTGTTCAGATATCTAAATGATTTTTTGTTGATCAAGGGTATTGACCTATTTCCACTCCTGCGTGATGATTATTACTCAAACTTCAATCGTCGTCCTCAAGGTTTTTGGAAGCACTCTTTGGAGAAGCGACAACGCAAGCAGTTGCTATACACTATCGGACAGGACAAAGATTTTTTGCGAGAGCACAAACTTGATAGACGGATCATAGAAAAAATGACCACAATAGACCCTCTTGATGATGGAAAATATCTATTGACTTTGTTTCTTGAAGAGGGAAGGAAGCAGTTGATTTATTAATCAACCAACCACTTCACTGCCATAATTAGTTTATCTATTGATACTATATTTCACTCCCCCCATCATCCAAAAGCCTGGTTGAGGAAGATTACCTAAATCCAAATAATTGGTGTTTAGAATATTGTTAGCATTAATATATATTTCCCACCTCTTAAATGGATATGACACCTTCACATCCATAATAGCAAAAGGCTTGTAGCTTTCTCTCTCCCCAGCTTTAGTGTCCGTATATTTGATATACGATCCAGCCCTATCTTGCCATCTCAAGTTCCACGACATCGCTATTCCGCTTATCACTGTATGTTGCAACGAAGCTGTTAGTTTGTGGCGCAAGTTATTCAACGTATAGTTTGAAATATAATCCGATTCCACAAGGTTTTGTCTTAGATGCATATAGCCAATATTCACAGATTTAAATGGTTGATCAATCCCAATCATGTTCTCAATATTAAATCTGGCATCAAATTCAATTCCTTTCTTATTAATTTTCGAGTGGTTGCTCGATTCCCAAAGCGACTCCACATCTGGTTTCACCCAATCAATCATGTTGCGCCCTTTCATATAAAACGCTGTTAGATTGGTGTTCAAATACCTATTTTTAAATCTCAATCCAGCCTCAAATGCTTCCGATTTCTCTGGCTCAAGGTTAGTGTTTCCTATGTGTGTTGCCGTTGTGTAATACAAATCGGTGAAAGTGGGCATGCGAGTGGCTTTGTTCCACGATGCATAAATACTAGTGCTTTCATCAAATCTATACGATGAGTTTACTGCAGGATAAAACTCATATTTGTCTGTAATAGATGTGTTGTGATTAAGCAATCCGCCCAGAGATAGGGTGAGATTATTGATAATAAAGTTTTGCTCTGCAAAGATGCTAATGTTGCTTCGCGAATCAGCATTGTTGTATTTACCAATAGGATTGTCAAGTGGCTTTCCCAATACGCTACTTAATATCGACTCGTTTCTAAATTCGCCCCCAAAGCTTGTTATCCCAATGCTTGATGCATATTGCCACTGCATGTTGGCACCCATCACGTCGCTTTGGTGATAATTGAAAGGAATGTTGGAATCGTCACCTCGCACAAGTTGAAACTCATCATAATGTCTATTCCAATAGAGTTGAGGAATGAATTTTAATCTCCCATTCGTCTCTCCTCTCACCGATAGAAATATCGATTGCGTATCATCATATTGATTTGCAAATGCAGGAGTGTAGAATGTGTTTGCTCCATACTTTTTGTTGTTTACTCCTGCTGTAAAATCAACAAATGATTTATCCACTTCAAATCTTGATTGCCAAAGTAGATTCAGCATCTTATAGTCGCTGTTGGGCATGTATCCATCCGATTGCCTGTATCCTGCCGACAATTGATTGATGGTGTGTTTCGTAGCCACACTAGCTCTTGCCTCTGCGTTAGCCAGTGCATACATCCCTCCCTCAAGCTTTGCTTGAATGTCGTTTTGCTTTCTCTTCTTAGTAATAATGTTGATTCCCCCCGAAAACGCACCTGCACCATATGCCAATGAAGATGGTCCTTGCACTATTTCAATGCGCTCAATATCCGAAAGATTAATGGGAATGTCGAAACTGTAGTGTCCTGTTTGTGGATTGGTTAGGTTAATGCCGTTTAATAGTATTGCTGTTTGGTCAAACGAACCACCTCTTATCGAGATGTCAGATTGCACACCGTGTGGTCCTCGCTGCTGAATGTCAACACCCGAAAAATGGGTCAGCAAATCTTCGATACTTTGAATGGGACTTCGCTCAATTTCTTGCGAAGTGATAACTGTTACCATCTTTGCCGCCATGTTTAGAGGCAATGCGGCTTTTGATGCAGTCACCACAATTTCATCCAAGTCTTCGGTGATTAGTGTGTCCTGTTTCGTTTTAATTTCAACCCTCTCTGTTGAAGACACCGATTGCGAATGCGCGCTTTGAAGTGCACAACCTGCCAATACGCCAATTGTCACAGCTTTGCTGATGCTGTTAAACACGCTGTATGACTGTCGCACAAAGCGTTTAAAGCGAAAAGCTTTTTTGTTTGTAAATTGATTTCTTTTGTTCATTACGTTATTATTTATTTTAGAAATGAAGTTGCAAAAATAAGCCATAAATATTTAATGCAACATTAATATTCGGAGAAAAGGGATAATTATTCATTTATATCTAAATAAATTGTAACTTGCATATTCATTTCTAATATTAAAGGATATGAATAGAAAATTAACCATCTTACTTTCTTTAATTATTTTCACGTTACCCATTATGGCTCAAAATGAAGATATCCAAACAAGGATTAAACAGATTGAAAAGGAATATGCACCCGACAAAAGGGTTGTTGTGTTCGATGTAAAGTTATTGCAAGATAGTGATGTGCTTTCGCTTGAGGGTGAAACCTCTTGCAAACGTGCTTATGAAAAAATAAATGAAATGACATCTGAAAAACTCAAAAACAACGTTCGAATGATTCCCGACGATGTAATCGGCGAGAAGAGTTATGGAGTGATATACAACTCGATGGGGACCATTCATCGTGCAGCGGCATACTCGTCCGAAACTGTAACACAAACCTTGATGGGCACGCCAGTGAGAGTGCTCGACAAAAAAGGTGGCTGGTATCGCATACAGACCCCTGATCGATACATTGGTTGGATAAATGGTGCTGTGTCGCTGATGACAAAGGACGAGCAGGCAGAATATTATTGCAACCCTAAGATTGTTGTCACATCTCTTTTTGCAAGTAGTTATCAACAATCAGATGCGTCGTCACAAATTGTTTCCGACCTAGTTATAGGAAATGTATTAGCAATAGATGGGCAATTGGATGGTTTCTTCAAAGTTCTATATCCAGATGGACGAGAGGCATATGTGTCAACCAACGATGCCATTGAAATGGATAAATGGTTGCCTCATCAAACGCAGCAATCAGTGGTAGATGTAGCCAAGCAATTTATGGGAGTGCCATATGTTTGGGGCGGAACGTCTTCCAAAGGGCTTGACTGTAGTGGATTTACCAAAACAGTCTATTTTATGCATAATATTATTTTGCCACGTGATGCCTCGCAGCAGGTGATGACGGGACTGTTGGTGGATGAGGCTAAAGAATTTGAAAAGCTAGAGCCGGGCGATCTTGTTTTCTTTGGAGACAAAGCCACCGACGAGCAACCAAAAGAGCGAGTGGTGCACGTGGGAATATATATTGGCAACTACCGATTTATCCATGCATCAGACTACATCAAGATAAATAGCTTTAATCCCGATGATGAGCTATATGATGAGTTCAACACCAATAGATATTTGCGAACTAAAAGAGTATTAGGCGAGGATGGATATCGAAGTGCAATGAGTGTATTTGCCTGTGACAAGGGTAACTAAACGGTTTAACCAATTTATAATCTCAATCAATATGACTTTAAATAGAAGAGCATTTCTCAAATCATCAGCTTTTGCCACTGCGGCTATGGCTGTGCCCAATTTATCAGCAAACAACAGAATGATGAACAATACAATCTCAAAAACCAACAACAGCAAAATGGAGCTATCATGGACACCTTATGATCTGCAGCTTGTGCACACGTTTACGATATCTGGCTTTTCGCGCAAAACAACACCCGTTGTTTTATCCAAGCTCGAGTATGATGGTCTTGTGGGCTATGGAGAGGCATCGCTACCCCCATATCTAGGCGAAACGCAAGCATCTGTTATTGAGTTTCTAAAAAAGGTTGACTTGTCAGGCTTTTCTGATCCCACCCAGATGGATGAAATTCTTGACTATGTAGATGGAATAGCTATTAACAACACTGCCGCAAAAGCAGCTGTTGACATTGCTTTGCACGACCTGGTAGGCAAAATATTGGGAGCCCCATGGTATAAGATGTATGGGGTGAACAAATATAATGTTCCCGACACAACCTTCACCATTGGCATTGATGATGACGATATGGTTCGGCAGAAAACGCGTGAGGCGTTAGGGCGATTCAATGTGCTGAAAGTGAAAGTGGGAGGTCCCGATGACAAGCGAATGATTGAGGCTATACGCTCGGTTACCGATCTGCCCCTAGCAGTTGATGCAAATCAGGGATGGACAGATAAGCATCATGCTTTAGACATGATTCATTGGCTCAAGGACAAGGGTATTGTGATGGTGGAGCAACCAATGGCAAAACACAATCTCGACGACAATGCATGGCTCACAGAGCGTAGCCCCCTGCCAGTGTTTGCCGACGAGTCGCTTCAGCGCCTTCATGATATTGAGCGATTGAAGGGTGTTTTTTCGGGGATCAACATCAAACTGATGAAGTGCACAGGAATGCGAGAGGCATGGAAAATGAAAAATCTTGCCGAGGCATTGGGTATGAAGGTGATGATAGGGTGCATGACCGAAACATCATGTGCCATTTCTGCCGCTTCTCAGCTCTATTCGGGTATGGACTTTGCCGATCTTGATGGGGCACTGCTTATAGGCAATGATTGTTTTGATGGAGCTACACTTGAGGATGGGAAGATAATTCCACGTGATATGCCAGGAATAGGCATAAAACTTAAGTCGGATATCAAGTTCGAGCGATGATTTGGCAGAATATTACTAATTTAGCGCTCGATTAAAAAAACATCTTTATGAACTATTTTTTAACTATCGGGCTTTTAGTCTGTTCAAATCTTTTTATGACATTTGCATGGTATGGACACCTAAAATTGGTTGAGTATCCGTGGTTTTCGAGATTATCATTGTTTGGGATAATTGTCTTTAGCTGGCTAGTTGCCTTTTTGGAATACTGCTTTCAGGTTCCAGCAAATAGGATAGGCTACGAAGCAAATGGAGGTCCCTTCTCTTTAATGCAACTCAAAGTTATGCAAGAGGTGATAACGCTTGTTGTTTTTGTTATTTTCTCTTACGTTGCTTTCGGAGTCAATCTCAAGCTCAATCATATCATAGGTTTTATGTTTCTTGTTCTTGCAGTTTACTTCATATTCAAATAAAACAATATAGTGCACCTCAAGAATGGGGTGCACTTTTGCTTTCTACGATCTTGTAACCTGAAACCCCTTATTAGAAATAGCTAAATCCACAAAACGAGCCTTGCTATTGGGTGGATTGTTGGTTAGCTTATTCTTGATAATAGCTGCTGCCTCTGGCGATTTTGCCACAATATAGAGATAGCCTCCGCCACCAGCACCAGGTAGTTTATATCCAAGTGCATAATCCTTAATTTGACGTATAATCTTTTCCACTTCAGGAGGGTTTGTGCCCAAATCGAGTTGCTTTTTTTGCTCCCAAGTTTTAAGTACCAAAGCACCATACTTATCAAAATTGCCTCTCTGAATGCACTGACTCATCTCAATAGCATGCATTTTCATCTCCTCCAAAATGTGAAGATGGCGAGAAGAGTTCAGAAACATACCTCTCACTATTTCAGTCAATATGTCTTTTGCCACTCGCGTTATTCCAGTATAGTAGAGCAAGTGGCATGGACTATACATTGGGTCTATAAACAAATAATCGGGCAACCAATTAATTTGCGGAGTCTGTCCAAATCCTCTTTCAGATTGCAAAAGTTTTACGCCATGAAATATGCCCCCATATTGGTCTTGCCATCCACCACCGGTTGTTAGCAATTGCTCCAGCACTAGTGTGTAGGTTCCTATTTCGTGGTTTTTTAGCCCCAGTCCACAAAAATCATTTAGTGCACCAATCACTGTTGATGCAAGTATCGAACTTGTGCCCAAACCCGACCCTGCAGGAATTGCCGCAAGCAGCGTAACCTCTATTCCCGACCCAAATGCCACAAGCTGCTCCTTAAGCGAATTGTATTTAGATTGCGAAAACTCAGGCAAAAAGCCACACAATGCAAGCGCTGCCTTCGGGATAGAGAATGCAGAACCCACTTTATTATACTCTCGCAATTCTTCATATGTTTCTATTGTTTCGCTATCACCCATATCTATTGATCGTAGCACTATTTTGTGCTCTTTCAGTGGACGCACATATGTTTGCAAGGGGGGCTGCCCGTTTAGTTCTATTGCAATATTCACAACATTGCCCCCGTTGTAAAGCGAGTAGGGCGGTGTGTCGGTCCATCCACCGGCAAGGTCAATTCTCACTGGGCTTCTGCCCCACACAATTTGGTCGGTGTAGGCATCTAGTCTGGGCTCCCGCTTATTGTCAAGCAGTGCATCAATCATTCCGTTTCTAAGAAGTGTGAATGATTTCTCCTCCTCAGTTTTTGCGTTTACATTATCTCCAGCTAGCGAGTAGATTCGTGAGCGAAACATGTGGTTGTGAATCTTGCGCATTTCGTCGGCACCCTCAGGCAGAGCTTCAGGTGGAATAAGATTCATATTATGATAATCCTTTGCCAAATCAGCAAGATCGAGTTGATAAAAAACACTTCGTTCATAGTTTTTCTCAATAGTCTTGTAGTTTGCCTTTCTAAAATTATTTCGCTGATTGAAAATAGCCTTCAAGTCTGCTCTATCCATTAGCTGATCTGCCGACAAGCGAGGTTTCTCATTCCACAAAATATAAGCCTCCTCATCATTTATTGTGCGCCCAATCATCCACTTCACTAGCCTCTCCATCTCCTCGATGGTGTCAACCACCGGAAATATTTTGGCTTGTTGTATATCGCCACTTATATCCTCTTCTCCATTAATGTCAATTCCTCTCTCGCTTGCCCAGTCCATCACCGATTGTCCCATCCATTGGGTGTCTCTTTGCAAAACATCGCCACCAAAAGAATCATCAATAGCATATGTGCGAATGGCGTACTTCGACTCGGGCAAATGCACAATATCTATACATATGTTGTCGGGAATATGAATCATCCAATTGTTTTTGGGCACTCCCGTAATCACGTTGCCCGATGAAACACTCCATTGACTGCCTATGTGCGAATTTTCTATCCAAATATTTTCATTCTGTTCCGAAAATGAGATGTTTACTATCGAGTTTTGTGTGAATATTGTGTTGTTTGGCTTAATCTTTCTGTGCATTATCAATCTTTGGTCAAACACCTTTTGTTGCAATGATAGAGTTGAGGATATCATCTCTCTTGTTGTTCCAAAATGATAGAACTCGCCATTCGGTATCGGAATTATGCATGTAGTAAGCTGGTTTATATCACCATCCTTTATGGTTGGATTTTCACCTAATGCTCTTCCAAAATCGGAGTACAGGTCATAAAAACTAATATCGCCATTGGAGCTATGCGATTTGTTCTTCAATATCTTAATAGCCTTGTCGCTAAGCAGCCACAAGCCAACATCCATCAAGAAGAAGTGTGTTTTTGATAAATCTTCAAGCTCTTTAATTGATGGTTTCTGCATCACAAAGTCTAGATTGCTAGGTGTCTCCCTTTTGTTTGCAAACACTCCGTGGCGACTAGCCAAAGATGAATCCACCCACAAACCAAAACACACCACATCTGCCTCAGGTATTTCTGGTATCCCATTTTCGGTTCTAATATAAACATCTCCACTAGCAATGAGTGTGCTGAGTGATGCAGGGGCGCTGTCAATAATTTTTTCATACAGAGGCATTTGAAGTGATAGCAAGCTCTGCGATAGTTTTTGCCCACGAGCCCATCTAAAAACGGGCACCGGAATTTCTGTCTTCCCCGCAATAGCATAAGCCGGCAGTCGTCTGCTTTGCCCACCCGCATGAACCAATATACGCTTCTGGCGTGGAAGCCATTCGTCAAAGTCAACCTCTGGATTCTCCGCCTCCCTACATCTATCTAATAGCCAAATTGTGCCCCCGCCCGATCCAATACGTTTATTTATTGGGTCGGAAGTGCAATACCAATTGTTTGTAGTTCTATTGCTTATCTCAAAAAAGTTGTCGGCAGCATTAGCTGGCAGGGAAAGTAGATACTTCATTGCGCTTGTTTTATTTATTTGTGCATGATTCATCTCACACAAGTGCAAATTTAAAATATAAATTTGATATTTCTAGCTCTATTCCATAAATGCGAAGGTAATCTCGTTTATGTTTCTTAACATCGCATCGAGGCTGGATGGCACTTGCAGCGTCGCACAAGCCATCGCATTTAATGCGGAAGGGGTGTGCCACACTTTTCATAGC